>JAKAPZ010000036.1 GCA_021822985.1 Thermoplasmata archaeon
TATAGACAAAGCAGTGAATGGTGTTTACAGGGCAGCATTTGGATATTCCGGACAGAAATGCAGTGCTTGTTCGATCGCATACATTCAGGAAAAAATATACGATACCTTTGTGGAGAAGATCAGGAAGATAACTGACGGCCTGAAGGTTGGAGATCCGAGAGAGAATGATTCATACATGGGCCCCGTCATAAACAGGGAATCTTTTGAGAAGTTCAAAAAATTCGTTGAAATCGCAAAGAAAGAGGGAAAGGTCATCTCGGGAGGAGTGACTCTTGAGAGGGATGGATTCTATGCAAGGCCCACTCTTGTCACGGATCTCAAAGAAGATTCCTTCATCATAAATAACGAACTGTTCCTTCCAATTCTTGCCATCGTCAAAGTGAAGAATCTGGACGAGGCAATACACCGTATCAACTCATCAGAATACGGTCTTACAGGTGGAATATTCACCGAAGACAGGGAAGAGATCAGCAAATACTTCAATGAGGCAGAAGTTGGCGTTGTTTACGCTAACAGGGAGAGAGGAGGATCCACAGGAGCCATGGTGGGTTCCCAGCCTTTCGTCGGGTGGAAAATGAGCGGTGTCAGCGGAAAGGGGACTGGCTCATTCTACTACCTCCAGCAGTTCCTCAGGGAGCAATCCCAGACAATTGCTCATTGAGTTTTTCCTTATGGAAACTCCCTATACCTATATTTTTTGAAACAATTTCGAGGAATAGGGACTTTTCCCTTTCCATATCATATTTTTTTCCAGTGATTTCGCTGAGTGAAGTCATGATTTCGGGAGACATGCCGCATGGATTGATGGCATTGAATTTCTCAAGATCCGTGTTTATGTTAAGGGCTGTGCCGTGCATCGTGGAGCTTCCCTTTATGGAGAAACCTGTTGATCCTGCTTTTCTGTCATTGTACCATATTCCAGTTTCCTTATGCAGCCTGGATTCCACCTTAAACCCATGAGTTTTCATGAATTCTATCTCAATTTCATGTGCCATGTTTATAATTCCCAGCACATTGGTTCCCAGTGCTTTCATGTTCATGATATAATAAGCCACAATCTGGCCGGGCCCATGATAGGTGATTGAACCACCCCGCTCTATTCTTACAGGATTCGGTATTCTTGAGTCAATATGTTCCGTGTGAATTCCGCAGGTGTATGTATCGGTATGCTCACATATGATTATGTGGGCGCGGGAACCATCTTTCTCCACATCAGAATTGATCTTTCTCTGGAACTGGAGTACGGGAAGGTATTCTTCAATACCTCCCATATGAAAAAAAATTTCATTATCCTTAAATCTGCTTTTCCATTCTGTCTCTGACATTATAGAATGTTCTCCAAAGCTCCTGAGGGAAAGTGTCTCCAAAACTCCTGAAGAATGGCTCAATTACCGTGAATTCCTTGAGAAATGCGGCAGAATCGATCTTCAGTATTTCTTCAAGGTTCTCGTCAGGAATTATATCTGAACAGTTCAGATCAAACAGTCTTGGAACATATCCCATTGGCGTATCCGCTGCATCTTTTATCTTGCCGCTCACTCTGGAAATTATCCATTCCATGACATGCATGTTGTTTCCGTATCCCGGCCATATGAACTTTCCGGCAGCATCCTTCCTGAACCAGTTGACGTTGTATATCCTTGGCGGATCTGTCAGTTTCTTTCCAATGTCGATGTAATGCTGGAAATAATCACCCATATCATAGGGCATGAAGGGCCTCATGGCCATTGGATCGTTCCTGAGCTCCCCAACCTTTCCTATGGCTGCAGCGGTGGTTTCGACCCTCTGCATAGCGCCGTACAGGACTCCTTCATTCCAGCTTTTCGCTTCCATAACAAGCGGCATGAGATCGCTTCTCCTTCCTCCGAAAAGGAAAGCGGAAACCTTTGCGCCATTAACATTCTCATAATCCGGGGAAAGATTTCTGAACTGTTTTATTGGTGTTGAGAACCTTGAATTTGGGTGTGCCATCTTGTCACTCCCGTCATATTTCCTCCCCTGCCAGTCTATCAGGTTTGAAGGTGATTCTCCATCCCCCTCCCAGTGAGGATTTCTACTGTCATCAATAGCTGCATTGGTAAACAGGGTATTGGATCGTATTGCTTCCATGGCTCTTGGGTTTGTTTTGTCGCTGGTATGGGGCAGGACTCCAAAGAAACCGTATTCCGGATTTATCCCTGAAAGGTGTCCATCCCTCACATGCATCCATGTTATATCATCGCTGACAAGTGACGTTTCCCAACCATTCATGGCATAATTTTCAGGGGGGCACAGCATAGAGAGATTTGTCTTCCCGCTTGAGCTGGGAAATGCACCGGATATGTAAGTGGTTTTGCCCATCGGATCCTTGATTCCTATAAGCATCATGTGCTCAGCCATCCATCCCTCGTTTTTTGCCTTGAATGATGCGATTCTAAGTGCATGGCACTTCTTGCTGAGGAGTGCATTTCCACCGTAGTTTGTATTGAAGCTTACTACCATTCCCATTCCGTTGTTTTCTTCCGGAAAATGCATCACATATCTTTTCTCTGGATTGAGATCCGCGGTGGAGTGAAGCCCGAGCATGAAACTGTTCTTCTTTGCTATGGAATTCGAAGCCATCATTCCGACTCTTGTTATCTTGATGAGATTGAGCACCACATAAAGGCTGTCTGTGAGTTCTATTCCTCCATCCCCATATTCTGAACCAAGGGGGCCAAGCCAGTATGGAACAACATAGAGCGTCTTTCCCTTCATCGAATTCCTGAGGTTCTCGACTGCAATACCCATTGCCTTGTTTGAATCCAGGTAATTATTTGTGGGGCCAACCCGGTTGTTTTTGGTGCAGATGTATGTATCCTTCTCAGATCTTGCAACATCAAAGGGAGGGCTCCTGTAAAGGTAAGAATCTGGATAATTTTTTTCGTTCAGTCTGATAAGGTCACCACTGGCAATCAGTTTTGATATTACTGCATTTTCGTCAGAACTGTCGATGATCTTCATTTCAGAGGCCCCAGTCAGAACGGCATATTCTATAATTGAATGGGCCATTTTCCTCATGAGAACTGGATTTTTCCTCTCCATTTCCTGCACAAATGGGCTTTTACCCAATTTCTCCATGAATATCATTATGGATTCTTTTTCTGAAGCAATGTTTTCAATTCCTAACATGCAAATACCTGCTATCGGGTGATTATTTTTTAATGGATATAAAGCTATTGCATTATATTTTATGCAAATGCATCACTTCTCGATATATATTGTAAAAATTACCAGAAACAAATGAGGAAATTCTGGAATTGAAAAAAAATTTAAATAGAATGCCCGATATACACCGTGATCCTATGCCAGAAAATGTTGATTTTAAGGATCTGAACATTGTGGAAGTATCGATCCTTGTAAAAATACTTAAAGGCGAGAAAAATTTAGCCAACATAGGAAGAAATCTTGATCTCACCCTGCAGGGAGTCAGATATTATGTGAATTCCATGAGGAAGAAGAAATATCTGTCAGATCTTTCTGTAACACCACAGGGGTACGAATTCCTCACCAAGAGTCTGGAAATATTGAAAGGCTTTCTTTCAAGCAGTTCTGATCTGCTGTACAGCCTGCACGACTGGGAAATCATATGCGACGAGGAAGTGCATGATGGGGATACCGTGTATCTCTATATGAAAAATGGCTATCTTCATGGATCTAAGAATGAGAAAACAGATGCAACAGGAATCGCTAACGGCAATTCGGGAATTGGCCAGAGGGCCCTCATTCATGACATAAGGGGCATAATAGACGTCAAATTCGGGAAGGTCTCCATCCTTATAATTAAAAATATTTCTTACAAAAATTCGGTAAAATACATGGATGATGTGCATAAAATGGCAGGAAAAGATATTCAGGTTTTTCTTCTCGGAGAGGGAATTTATTCAATTTTTAACAAATTTGATAACTTTGAACGGTTCGCCCCTTTGCAGTCAGGTTTTGATGCTGCCACAAGAGGCGTCAACGCTCTGGTGATATGTTCCGAGGAAGCATTCAACCTTAATTTTGAGGAATTTGCAATACTGAAAGAAAAGCACGCTGAAATAAAAACAGAACTCAATTTTCTATAAATATAAAATTGAAAATATTTTTTATAAATTAATTTTATATTTTTTAAGGTTAGACAGAATAATTTAAACAGAGACAAAATATAAAATTTTTGAGAACTACATAAATATTTAAATAAGTTGAATTTATGACTTATAAGTAATTGAGGTGTTTGTGATGGAGGAAGATGAAGGTGACCGTGGGAAATCATATTCTTGCAGATATGTATGGTATCAAGCCCGAGCTCCTGGAAAGAAAAGACACTCTGATAGATATAATTGAGGAATCCGTAAGGGTTGGAAACCTCACGAAGATATCTTCGGATTATTACCAGTTTGAGCCATCAGGGGCCAGTGGCGTAGTGCTCTTGGCGGAGTCGCATATTTCATTTCATACCTGGCCGGAGTTTGGGCTTATAACAATAGACCTGTTCACATGTGGAGATCCGGGAAAGGCCGATGTCGCCTTTGAGTATATCCGGGAAGCTCTTAAACCAACAGAAATAGATTTTGTAAAGAAGAAAAGGGGAGAAAAAACACCAGAACCCATATTTATCCCCCAGAGCCATGAAGCATGATGCAATTATTATGAAATGGAAAAGCATCGCAGCAATCTTATTTTTTTCCCTGCTTTCGTTTATTTTTTCCATGATTCACAGTCTTTTTGCGTTTTTATTTATAATACCATTGTCCATATTCATCCTTGACGTATCCAGTGATGCCTTTTTTGATGAAGTCTATGATTCACTGACACCTACCCTGAGATATGGCCTGAGCATCACTCTTCTTGCTTTTATTGTCTCACTTGATGAGATAATGGTTTCAGTTAGTTCCATAATTACAGGATATGCTGAAATTTCCTCAGGGGCCCTCATAGGTTCAGATGCAATCACAGTCCTTATGGTTGTTCTGATTATATTGAGAGTTGGAAGAAGTCTTGATTACGGAAAAACCATCCCATACATTATATTCCCGGTCTTCCTCATAACTGCGGGGTTTTTTGCTGAATATCTTAACATTGCATGGGCCACGGATATGCTCTATGCATCAACATTGCTTATTTCTGCGATCATATTGATTGTGGTTTCTTCAAGAATGCTGAAATCCAAAGAGAATAAAATTGAAGGAAAACCTGGAAACACAATTAGAAATATTGCATTCGGCGCATTTTATCTTGGTTTCCTGACAATTGGCGCATATTATCTTTCATTCAGCACAGTTGGTGTTTCTTCTTATTTCGATATTAGTTATTTCACTGGAGGATATTTAATTGCAGGCGTTGTTGGTTCAATGCCTGAATATTTCATGATAAGGGATTCCATGAGAAATGGCAACACAGACGATGCCTCCGGAATATTTGTTGGCAGCACCATCATAAAAGGAACTATCCTCCTTCCACTGGTTTCAATATATTTTGGATATTCCTATCCACTGTACAATACATTCATCCTTTTTTCAATATTATGCACAGTTATCCTCATACCCTTCATGAAGATGAAATAAAATCACATTCTTGTGCCCCAGAAAATGTTTTCCTTTCTTTTTATTTTAATAATTTCTTCAAGTGTTTTCATCGTGTCATCGTCCATAGAGTTCACTCTGAGATTTTTTACGACATCCTCAGTTATATCAACAAAAATATCCTGATCAGGGAATATCTGCCTGTTCAAGGTTACACCCTCTATGGAAACTGCGACCTCCGATCCTGCATCGGCAAATTTCTTGGATATCTCTCCCTCTCTGATACTTCTTATTGTTCCAGCATACTTGCCATCTGGCCTGATGAGATTATCCCCAACTTTCAACCTTCCAGAATTGATTTTAACGCCAACAATGACCGGTTTTGCAGCCCTGAAAATATATTCCGGAATTATCCTTATTCTGGATGGTACAGGCATTCCCAGCTTCCTCTCTTCCTCCATATCTTCTTTCCTTTTCCTAAGCCATTCATCCACTGACTGCACAAGACCATATATTATGTCTGATGTAACCACACCAATATCATTGGATTGAAGTGTTGTTTTTGCATCAGATGATATGCCTACACTGAAACCTGCTATGATCCTGTCCATCTGATTTGGCAATGTTGAAACATCAATTATATCTCTTCTGTTTATTTCCCCAATTTCTGCAATCCGTATAGAGATATTTTTTTGTTTGAGTTCATAAGCTACAGCTTCAAGTGACCCAAGAGTGTCAGCCTTTAGTGAAACCCCATTTTCTGATAGTTCAATCTTTACGGTGGTTTCTTCCATTAATTCGTTTCTTGCATTTTCGACATTGCTATTGTCTATCTGTATAAGAGTTGTTCCGGGTATGACATCAAATTTGTCTGAAATAACAATTCTGACTCCACTCGCAGAGGTTACGGTCTTCTTCTCAACCGCTTTTGCCGATCTGTTTGATTTGTTTACAAATAATGCCCTAACCTTTGTTTCCTTGATTCCTTCTGACGTGTTCACAAGTATCTTTTCACCGACCTGAATGGTGCCCTGATAAAGTATAGCATCAAGTGTAGTGCCTATGGATTCATCTCTTCTCATTTCAAGGATGCTTGCTTTTGCCTTTCCCTCGACCTTCGATATTGAATCAGCAAGAAATCTTTGCGCAAGTCCTGAAATTGTCAATAGTATTTCCATAAGTCCGATCTTGTATTTTGCGCTCACAGGAACTATAGGTATTGCCTTTGTGAAATCAGATATTCTATCAAATCTTTCCGAAGGAAACCCCTGAATGTACATCTGGTTTACGATGTCATACAACTTTTTTTCCAATTCCTGAATATATTCATTTCTCTGGCTTTTGAAGAAGTCAGAAAATGAAGTCTCCGTTGTTTTAGAATAAAAAGGAATGAGATCTATCTTGTTTGCAACTATGATAAATGGTGATTTGAATTTCTTGAGAATATTAATAGATTCGATTGTTTGAGGCATCAATCCATCATTGATGTCAATTACCAGAATTGCAATGTCTGCAAGCGCCCCTCCCCTTGCACGCATGTTGGAAAATGCGACATGCCCCGGAGTATCAACAAAAAGAAGTCCCGGTATCTTGAACATACCTTTCTTGTATTTTCCTTCTGAAAGTTCAACAATTCTTTCAATATCTATCTCAGTGGCAGCAATTCTCTGAGTGATTCCTCCTGCTTCCTTTGCAGAAATAGATGTCCCCCTTATGGAGTCCAATATGCTTGTCTTTCCATGATCAACATGACCAAGAACAGAAATAATTGGCTGTCTTAAGGTTGACATACAAAAATCGCACCTCAAAACAGGTTTTCGTCGCCATATGAAAATGAATGTATTTCATTGGCACTGAAGAATATGGAACCTTCATGTTTATACGATTCTTCAGAATCTGAAGCATGTATGATGTTTTTGTCTATGCTTATGGAATAATCTCCCCTGATAGTACCAGGTGCAGCTTTTGAACCGTCTGTTGCTCCAACAAGATTTCTCACGACAGTTATGGCGTTTTTTCCTTCCATGATCATTGCCACGACTGGATCTGATGTGATGTATTCTACAAGATCCTTGAAAAATGGCTTACTTTCATGAACGGAGTAGTGGCGTTTTGCCATTTCTTCAGTCACTTTCACGAGCTTCAATGCAACAATGTTCAGTCCCTTGTTTTCAAGTTTCTGTATGATATTGCCTGAGAGCCGTCTTTTCAAGCCATCAGGTTTGATCAATATGAGTGTTCTCTGATTCATGTACTGCCACCTCCGGTTCCTCTGTCTTCTTATGGGACTCTGAGGCTTTTCTGAGCTTCTTCAGGTTCTGGTATTCTGCTGTCCACTTAACTTTCCTGGGTACTCTTTTCAGTTTCAGCATGTTTATCCTGCATTTCCTACTGCAGAAGTTCATCACATTGCCATCTTTTCTGATATATGTCATTCCTGCACCAGGTTCTATCTCCTGGCCGCAGAAGTTGCAAGTTTTGTTTACCAATTTCTTCACCTTATGGAGAGTTTCTTTGCCTCTCTTGCAGTTTCCCTGAGCATGAGTATGTCCCCAACTGCCACAGGCCCTATGACGTTCCTTGCAATAATTCTTCCCTGATCTTTGCCTGAAAGTACCCTAACCTTTACAGTGGTTGCCTCACCAGTCATACCTGTTCTTCCCATTAATTCAACAACTTCTGCTGGTGTTGCGTCATCTGCCATTCAGTTCACCTCACTTGCTGATTTGGGAAAGCTCAGAGGTAATCTGCTTGTAGAGTTCCTCGTTCTTTCCGTATTCAACTATAGAAATTGAAGCTGCAGATCCTATTCCCACTTTTGAACCGAGATCTCCTTTACTCTTGACATAAGCGAAAGGAACCTTTCTCTCTTCACAAAGTTTTGGTATAAAATAAACGACCTCAGGTGGGTTTACATCTTCTGATATTATAACCAACTTGCTTGTTCCATTTTCTATGGTCTTGATAACCTCGTTTGTGCCCTTCTTTATCTTGCCATTCCTATAGCTATTTTCTACAAATTCCAGAATCTTCTTTTCTAAAGACTCGGGAGTTTCAAACCTGACATATGTTGCTTTGTCCATGTTATATTCCTCCTTCACAGAGTAAGCCCATAATTTAAGAAACTATAAATAGTTTTTTTATGAGATAAAGTTTTTTCCCATTTGTTGCCTGAATTGCGTTTTCAATCATCTCCAATTTGCGTTGGGAAGTTTATGACTTCCATTATTTTTGTCTCTACAATCTTACTCATAGTTGTTATGGGTTCCGGGAGTTTTCCTTTCAGATTATGCTTCCTGTAAAAGGCCGCATATATCATTGCTGGAAATGGATAGTAATTGATAGCTCTGAACAGGGAATTGAGAAGTTTCTGTGCTTTCGCCGCTTTTTGTATTTGGCCCCTGATGAAAGAATCGTATATTTCAAGTGCTAAGGGATTGATATTTGTGGTACCGCATACTCCTCCCCTGGCACCCATGATCAGAGACTGTAGAAGAAGATCATCCTGTCCCTGGTACAATTTTAATTTAGTAGAGAATGCTGAACATAAATCGTTGAAAAATCTGACATCACCCGAACTGTCCTTTATCCCTTCAATATTTCCGATATTTTCCACAATAGTTGAAAAAGTCTCAATTTCTATCCTCGTGTTCGTGAATTGCGGAATATTGTATATGAATATTTTGCCATTGAAAACTGATGAAACAGCTTCATAGTGCCTCATTATCCAAGATTGCTCAGCCTTCAGGTAGTACGTCGGCTGTAGAACTATTCTTCCAAATCCCAAATCTTCAGCATATTTTGCCATTTCTATGGCCTCTGCAGTGTTTTGGGAACCCACTCCAACAATTGTCTCGAAATCCCCCCCTTCCTCCTGTATTATTTTCAGAAAAGATTTCTTCTGTTCCATTGTCATCAGGTTAAAAAGTCCGTTGCTTCCAAGTGGAAAAATTTTTTTAACACCCATTTCCCTTAAGTCTTCAAGGAAAATTTTGGTGTATTCTCTTGATGGAACTGCTTCTGAATCGAATGGAGTTATGATTGGACAGATAATGTCTGCGCCTTCTCTATTCATGTGTATACCAGATTCGTTCACCATAAAAAAGTTTACATAATATTTTCTTCACTTAATAAAATTTAAAAATTAATAAATAAAAATAAGATTGGAATATTTTAAAAAATTGGGAATAGTTTATTCCACTTCTGGAAGTGGAACTCCCTCTTCCCTGAGTATATTCTTCACGTCCTCTTCTCCATATCCTGAGTAAAGTGCAAGGAAATAGAATACCAGGGCATCTATTATCATAACAACATTGTCCCAGGGGAAGAATATGGGTGCTGCGTTAGGCGGTGTTGGGCTAAGATATGGCCCGAAGGCTCCGTAGAATGAAAGTGGTGCAAGTGTCAGTATGAAGAATATGAGCCAGAGACCGGCCCTGATTTCCTTGTTTGTTCCATCCTTGGCTGAAATGTAAAGGAATAGTGTCACTCCAATTACAAATACCGCGAATACTCCAAACAGGAGTGGAAAGTAAGTGAATACACTTGAAGGTGCTGGAATACCGTTGACGTGGAGATTCAAATATGCAGGATTGAGGACGAGAGCAAACATCAGGTAGAATAAGACTGCTTCAATGACCCAGAAGATAATACCGAGAATGTATGCAAAGTTAGTCTTCAGTTTCAGTTCCTTTGGTGCATAGAACATTATGTATATTGGAAGGCCTGCAAGTATTGCAAATACAAGTATCATCTCAAGGAAATATCCAGACCAGTAAACTATGAGGGCTGCTGATACAAATCCCACTGGAGCTATTATTGAGCTCAATGGAAGTTTGAAGGGCCTGTGCAATTCCTTAACAGTTGCTCTGAAGTGTCTCAATGCAACTCCACCCATTATGTATGTGAAGACTGTAGCACTGGAGATGAATCCAACCAGAAGGTACCATGATGGAAATGGCGCAATGAAAATCGAACCAATGACCACTGAAAGGAGAAGCGCTAGAATTGGAATTCCTGTCTTCTCCTGAATCTTGTGAATTCTGGCAGGAAGATATCCATCTGTTGAGAGACCATACAGCACTCTTGTGCTTGTACCCATGTATATCCAGCCTGTTCCAGAAGGTGATACAACTGAATCAACCAAGAGTACTGCTGCAAAAGCACCTAAAGACGCAACGATTGCTTTTGATGTGAAAAGTGCGAAGAATGGCCCGTTTGAATATGGTGATGCGCTAGCCGCCAATGCTCCCCAGTTGTCTCCGGTTACACCACCAGCTTTAAGATTTATCGCTCCTATAAAGGCGAGCTGCAGGAAAACGTATACTACTATACCAATTATGACTGAAAATATCAGTGCCCTTGGTATATCCTTCTGCGGATTTTTCGCTTCTCCCCCAAATTCAAGTGCCTGCCTGAACCCAAGGTATGAGAACACTATACCTGCTGTTGGAATTGCAATGAATACATTTGCGATGCTTGAAGACCCTGGAGTGCCATAAAATCCCTGTGACGTGAAATTTGACGGGTTAAGGAATGCGAACAGGAAGATGAAGGTCAATGCAGGTATGATCAATTTCCAGTAAACGAAGTATTCATTCCATCTTCCCAGGAACTTTATTCCAAAATAGTTTAGAAGGAAAAATCCAACCATGAGCAATATTGCTATTACAACTCCTATAGGAGAGAGGAGTGTTATTGAATTGTTACTTGCATAGATGTTTGATTGTGAATAGGAAAGGAATTTTAATGGATGATATGAAGATATATAAGTGACTGCTGCGATTGCTTCAATGGCCGGAACTGTAATTGCAGAAAGCAAATATGCCCAACCCAGAATGAATCCAGTGTAACCACCATGTGTGTAGTGAGGATATCTTACTATTCCACCAGACTTGGGTATAGCTGCTGATACCTCAGCGTAGACCAACGCTATAAAGAT
>JAKAPZ010000005.1 GCA_021822985.1 Thermoplasmata archaeon
AATGAGTTATGGCCTAAAATCGGAAGTTTTGCAGGATTCTTTCCTTTTGCAGTAAATGACAAATATATTGTGTATTTCCTGAAAGCACGGCAATTAACTATACGGAACAGAATTGAAAAATATTATTCAATAAAAAGGATTAATAAAAATAAAAATGTTGGAAAAATTTAATTATTTTCTCTTTCTGATAACTGCGAAAACTGCCCCTACCATTGCAAGAATTACAATTGCCCCAACTATGGTATATACATAAGTAGTTGATGATCCCTGTGATGGAAGTGGTTCTAGTCGTGAGTAAGTCGTTGAGGTATATGTTAATCCAATTGTCAGATTGCTCCCTTTGACGTTTATGGAACCGGATGAAGGGGATGAAGTGTATCCCGATATATTGGCCGCAGTGTATGAGTATGTTCCGTTTGCCAATAAGAAAGTGTAGGAAGATCCTGTGATTGAACCTGATTTCATTCCGTTGCTCAGATTCACATACCATGCTGTTCCTGATGGGATGCCTTTTTCGGTGAATTTGACTGAATATTTTTCCGTGGTACTTACAGGTGTAAAGGAAATTGCCTGAGTTGTTACATTACCTTTAACAGTTATGGAACCGGATGAGGGGGATGAAGTGTATCCTGATATGCCGCTTACAGTGTAAGAATACGTTCCGTTAGATTCATAGAATGATATTTTGTCTGTGGTTGAGGATATGGTTGATCCACCGAGAGAGACAGACCATGATGTTCCTGATGGAAGGCCTGATTCAGTGAACGTTACATTATAATTTGAAACTCCATTTAAAAAGACGTTTGTTGATGTCAAATTATCATGCCCTTGTAAACCGTCCATAGTTAAGTTTATGGAAAGTTCAAGGTCATATGTCGGATCTACAACAATTGAGGCGAAAACCCCATTTCCACTTAAAATAATTTCGTTTCCATACAAAATGCGGTTATTTAAGTGGTAAGCTATGCCGGATTCTAATGTCGAGTTAATGCCCAAAAATTTATATAAGGCTGAAATGTTTTTCTGCAAATAGGACGCGCTAATGGAAGGAGTAAGAAGATATTGAGAAAATGTAAAATCCGTAACATTATATGGTTGAAGCTGTTTGTTGCCATTCATGTCATTGCATAGTTGAATCATTCCACTGCTGTAGTTATAAGATTTTATAGATATATTATCATAACCGGCAATCAGAGAATTTATACTATAATTAAAATAATCACCGACAGTAAGCCATTTTGGTGGTGCAACCTTTTGGAAAGAAACGTCTATGGTTTTATTGCCTGCAGTTATATTTACCAAACCAACAAGGGAAGTTGTTGTGTAATACAGATTGTCAGAACTGATCGCATATACACTTGTTCCGTTTGGAGCAGATACGTTCAAAGAGTCGGAAATTGAGTAAACGGAACTGCTGTAATTATACGATGATGTACTAACATACCAGCCTGAATTCGTTGGAAGGCCTGTTTCCATGAACTCTATTTTATACAGTCTTTCCTTCAGGAATTGCAGATTGATTGTCTGGTTCTGGCCGTTTATTGTCACGTTTCCTGAAGATTTCAGAAGATAATAGGCACAATCACCAATAGTTATTGGAGCATTGATTGAGTAATAGTATGTACCATTTGGAGCAGTTAAATTTAGTTTATCAGTAGATGTTGAATTTATGTGCAATTCGAAATTCATGCTTGCAGTCCATGAAGTGCCAGCAGGCAGGCCTGTTTCCATGAACTCTACTTTATACAGTCTTTCCTTCATGTACAGTACATTGATTGTCTGGTTCTGGCCGTTTACTGTTACTGTTCCTGAAGATGGGGAAACACAATACACATATTCGCCAATAATTATTGGAGATAATATTTTGTAAATATATGTCCCATTTGGAACTGTCAGATTCAGCGTGTCGGTAGAAGACAAATTGATGTATTTGTAAGAATTGGCATTAACATTCCATCTTGTATTTGCAGGCAGGCCTGTTTCCTTGAATTCTATTTTATATATTCTTTCCTTCAGGAATAGCAGATTGATTGTCTGGTTCTGGCCGTTTACTGTTACTGTTCCTGAAGATGCAATATATGCAAAATCCCCCAAATCATTGGCATTGGGTATGTATGTGTATGTTCCATTTGAAACAGACATGTTCACTAAACCTGTAGTTGAAAAATTAAAATTGCTGTAATTTAAATTGCGTATATTGACGCCCCACTGCAAACCGGCCGGCAGACCTGATTCTTTAAACTCAACATTATACAGTCTTTCCTTCAGGTACTGTATATTGATTGTCTGGTTCTGGCCGTTTATTGTAACAGTTCCCGTAGTTGATTGTACATAATATGAGTAATCGCCAATAACGATTGAAGAATCGACTCTATAGTCATATCCCCCATTAGGAACAGACACGGTTATTGAATTGTTTGATGAAGAACTACAGTTATAATAACCTGGAATCATAGAATCTGTGGTCACGTACCATATGGTACCGGACGGGAGACCTGTTTCTTTAAACACCATTTTATAGAGTGAAACAACTGAAACATTTACGAAATTTTTAGAATTGGTTGCATGTGCATTTCCCATTGCATTTTCTGCCGTGTTAAAAACAGAAAATGATGTAAGGATAAACATGGAAATCATGAACAATACTATTGCCTTAAAAAAGCGATTTTTATCGAACATCAACGTTGATATTTTTCCAATATTTAAATCTACTGTGATTGAATTTTTTTCTGTTATATGAAGAATGTAAGTGAATGATGATGTTTTCCAATACATACCGATTTTAGACCTTTTGATTCAGCAACTATTGAGAATTCTTTTGAAACCCCCGGAACAGCAGGGGCCATCATGAAGAAACCAGTGAAAAGTATTTACGCTAAATATTTTAGAAGAAATAGCGCAAAAGGAGTATACCCATATGATTCAGGTATCTACAGATAAAAAATTGAGAGGGCTGATGGCGTCCTGAAAACAGTTATCCATACTTCAACACCCCATGAAGAGATCATATACTTTTACAGCAAAGAAAATTGGCACCTGCCTCCCGGTGATAGGATCGGGATTGCAATGGAAAAACGACTTATTACAGGAGAAGATAATAAATTGCAGAGAGAAGGATAAAGAAGTAAATAGATGAATATTAGTGAGAAAATTATATCTCATCCGAACAGGTTAGAAGTAATGAATATATAGCGTATATATCATTATTTTTCATGGTCGAGAACAGCTCAGAGAATAATATAGCTGGCAGGCTTGAACGATTGCCACAGAGCACATTTCACCTGAAGTTTGCATTGATGCTTGCTTCCGGAGAGTGGGCCGAATCTCTAATGCTCCTCGGAAATGGAGCGATTTTGGGATTGGTGGCCGCTACGTATGGGCTAACAGGAAATCTGCAGGCCTATTATTTCCCCGGATTTTTTTTCGTTGGGGAATTCATAGGTTCCATATTTTTTGGAAGACTCGCTGATGCCAGAGGAAGAAAGACAGTGTTTTTGATAAATCAGGCCCTGTTTGGTGCAGGAATGATTATCGCAGGATTCATGAACTCCTGGTACATGGTAGGAATATTTGTATTAATAGGAGGAATTGGTGTAGGCGGAGAATTTCCACTTGTCGACAGCTACGGAACAGAAATATTTGTCAAGAAGAAGAGAGGAGCCTGGCTCGCTTTCATCTATACAGTTGCAGTCACATCCGCACCGCTTATAATATACATAACGTCAATCACGGCAAATATGGGATACTACTCATTCAGGATACCTCTATGGTTCATGGGTGCAGTCGGTATAGCAGTATGGCTCATAAGATTCAGGCTTATGGAATCACCAAGATGGCTTGAAACACATGGTCACATTGATGATGCAAAAAAGCTCATGGATAAAATTGAAAATGAAGTGAGAACAGAAACTGGAAAAGAACTTCCGCCAATACCCGATGTTATACCGCCCGCAGTGAAGAATCCAAGATGGACAGAGATGTTCGCACCTGATGTAAGGAGAACCACAATCCTCATGGCTGTGTTCATGTTCTTCCAGTCTGGTGTGTTCTATGGTTTCGTCGTGTTTGCGCCAGGCCTTCTGACAGTATCATACCCTGCAAGCGATCCTCTGGGAATAGCTGCAGTTATATTTTCAGGATTCCTGGTGGGAAGCATATTCAACATATTCATAATGGATAAAATCGAGAGAAGAACCGGTGTGATACTCTTCATGGCACTCGGAGGAATCTTTGGAAGCATGTTTTCGATTGCTTCCGGTCTGGATGAATCCATCATATTTGGTTTCCTGACTTCATTCATGCTGTGGAACTTCTCCAACTTCTACCACCAGTACAATGCGGAAATATTCCCCACAAGACTCAGAACATCGGCAGCCGGATTTGTGTATTCCATATCAAGGATTTCTACGACCCTGATAATCCTGTTCATAGCGGCATTCATAGGGGCAAAGAACGCCTTTGGAATATTCAGCTTTGCCTGGATTATGATAGTAATCTGTGCAATCATGCTGATGCTCATAGGAAAAACATCCACGGGAAGGCAGGTTGAAGAAATAGCAAACTAAAAAACATTATTTTTTTTTATTTTTAACATAATCTCCTAATCCATTAGATTAACTATTATAATATTTGAAGGAATTGAAGAAATATGATTACTGATGATACATTGAGAGAGGGACTTCAGGCCCCTGGAATGTCATTCACTACTGATGAGAAATTATCACTTGCAAGGATCATAGGGTCTTACGGGATAAAATCTGCCCTGGTATCCTACCCCATTGCGCACTCATCTGAGGTTGACATCACTGAGAAAATTGTTTCCGATAAAATATTCAAAGAAGTTTTTGCGCTTGGAAGGGCAATCAAAAGCGATGTTGATGCCATAGATGCCACCGGGGCTAACATAGCTCTTCACCTTCCCTTCAGGCTGGAAAACATTGAAAAGGTAACAGAAGCAGTGAAATATGCTTCCACAAAGGGGAAAATGGTGGAAGTCTCAGTGGTGGATGTGATGAAGAATACTCCGGAACAGATCATAAAAATAGCTAAAATGATCGAGGAAGCAGGGGCAGATATCATCCAGCTTCCGGATACCACAGGAATAGGAACACCTAAAAAAATAGGCAGATTATTTTCCATGGCAAGGAGTGCCATAAAGTGCGAAATAGATGCACACTGCCATAATGACAATGGCCTCTCGGTTGCAAATGCGATTGCAGCTCTTGAGAATGGTGCGGATAGAATTGATACCACCGTCTATGGAATCGGCGAGAGAAATGGCATAACGGATGTGGCCCCCATCAACAGGGCCCTTGAATTAAATGGAGTCAATACAGGATTGAATACTGATTCCATGAGGAGGGCATACGAATCTGTTCTTGAGCTTATAATCAGCAAAGCGGGCCCGGAATTTTTCATGGATAACGCCCCCATATACGGCAGAAATATTTACACAAACACAGCCGGAACACATGTGGCCTATTCTGATGTGTTCACGGGAAAGGAGATGAGTTTCAATGTGTACGCAGGGAAATCCATGATCAGCACGCTCCTTGCTTCCAATAAAATTATTATTGGCGATAATTCCCTGTCACTTCTTCTTAAGGAAGTGAAGGACAGGGCAGTAAGCACTGGAAAGTGCGTGACTCCAAAGGAGATTATAAAAATGGCAGGTGAATTTTCTGCATAGAGTTGTTGAAATCGGACATATAGTTGCGGGGCCCACAGCGGGCCTCATATTTGCAGACATGGGATATGATGTGATCAAGGTGGAGAGGCCCGGGGAAGGTGACATATCTAGAAGGCTCTCCGACACGAGTTCCGGTGCATTTCCCTTCTATAACCGCAACAAGAGGAGCATAACACTCGACTTCAGGATCGAAAAGCACAGGGAAGTGTTCAGGAAACTGATCTCAACCTCAGATATACTGATCGATAATCTGGGCTGGGGAGCAATGAAGAAGCTTGGGCTTGGATATGAGGAACTGTCAGGCGTGAACAGGGGCCTGATATATCTTTCCATAAAGGGCTATGGCGCGGGCCCCAATGAAACAAGGAAGTCCCTCGATTTTCCTATAGAGATTCACAGTGGTGTCGCATACATGACAGGTACTCTGGACAGGCCAATGAGAGTTGGCGGGTCGCTCATAGACATGGGAGCAGCCATGTTTGGAGTTATCAAGACTCAGCAGGCACTCATCGAAAGGGCCACAACAGGGAAGGGAAAGTTCATAGATATCGGACTTTTTGAAACGGCTGAATTCTTCATGGGCCAGCATATAGTGACATACCAGCTGAATGACAGGGAACTGAAACCACTGAATGAGGAGGGCTTTGCATGGGCCATATATGATTTCTTCCCCACAAAGGATGGCAGGAAGATCTTCATTGGCGTAACTACCGATACACAGTGGGAAGTGTTCTGCAGAATCATGAACCTTGGAGTCTGCTCTGAGGATGGACTGAAAAAGAATGAGGACAGATTCAAAGAGAGAAATAAGCTGAAAGAACTGATCAGCAGCAAAACCATAGAGATGACCGAAGAAGAGCTGCTGAAAACTCTGAATTCCGTAAACATCCCGTATTCCACATTGAAAAAACCATGGGAACTTCTTGATGATCCTCATGCATCTCCAAAAATGGCCACGGTGAATTACCTGGAAAGAAAACTGTCCATGCCACAGTCGCCGGGAGGAGGAAGAGAGATCAGGGATCCACCATCCCTGGGTCAGCAGAATGTGGAAGTTCTCACGGAACTTGGATACAGTGCCAATGAAATAAGTGAAATCACAAAGGGGAACAAGTAGGATGTTCTTTGGAAAAGTTATTAAGTCTCCATCAATTGAATGATAGATATGTTGTCAGGCAATTTCAGCATAGCAAGTAAATGCAGTTTGGCTGAAGCTGCGGGCGTACTCAATGAAAAGATAATTTCAACATATGTCTTTCCCATGGATGGTAATACCAATTATGTCTGTTCCATAATCAGGAAACCCAAATCGGAAGAACTTGAACGGGCCCTTTCCCATGATTATATTTCATTCAACCTTTACTCGAAGGACGGAATTACACTTATACAGGGCATAAAGAAAGGACATGGCATCATGAAAGCAATCATAGACAGTGGATGTGTTCCACTTCTTCCCATCGCTGCAACTGAAGGTGTGGAAAATCTTACATTCATGGCGTTCAACTCATCATCCGTTTCAAAATTGCAGGAAATACTCCAGGAGAAGAGTTCGCTGGAATATTTTGATTTTGAGAGGGCAAGCGGAAATGAACTTTTTTCCGAAATGCACAGAAGATGGGGTATTTTGGGTTCAGTGAATCTTACGGACATGGAGAGAAAACTGATAAAATCTGCATATTCAATGGGTTTTTTTGAGTGGCCCAGGACATACGATCTGAGCAGAATGAAGGCTGACTACAAACTTTCCAAGCCCACTCTTCTCTTTCACCTGAGAAATGCAGAAAGGAAAATAATGAAGACCATTTTTGATTAATTCGACAGCCATTTTTCAAACTGGAGGTTTACTGAATGTTATTGCGTAGAATAGCTCCTGTATCAGTCATTAATGATTGTCTTTTACTAATGAACATTATTGTTCATTAACAGTGAAAAGATTTATTAATTTTATTCGTATAGTGTAATATGATATTGAAGGAAACGCTGAGAATGATTGTTTTATCACAGTGGGCTGAGCTTGCGTTCTTTGAAAATAGCACAGAGCGTGAGGAACTTGGCACAATTTCACTTGAGTTACCTTTTGCAGTTATTATTACGGGCATAAGAAGATCTGGGAAAAGCACGCTCTTACATCAGATTCTAAAAAAACTGCCGAATTATTACTATCTGAACTTCGAGGATACGAGACTCATTGATTTTGAATCCGGAGATTTTGAAAAACTTGACGAAATATTTCATGAAGAATTTGGATCTTCTGAATTCTATCTTCTTGACGAAATACAGAATGTGAAGGACTGGGAGATCTTTGTGCGATCCAGGCTGGATAGACACAAACATCTATTTATCACTGGATCAAACGCCTCACTGTTAAGCAGGGAGCTTGGCACAAGGTTAACAGGGAGGCATGTAAATATTGAAATGTTTCCCTTCTCCTTCAGTGAATCATTACATTTCAGGAAAGAGACCCCATCTCTCGAATCATTTGAACGATACTTCAACAGAGGAGGCTTTCCAGATTATATAAAATATGAGAAGCCGGAAATTCTTAGGGAACTTCTATCAGACATACTGTATAGAGACATAATCTCGAGACACAATATACGGGAAACAAAATCTCTTAAGGAACTGACTATATACTTGCTTTCAAACGTGGGCAAAGAGTTTTCATATAATTCTCTAAAAAAAATGTTTGAATTTGGTTCCGTCAATACCCCAATATCCTTTGTTTCGTATCTGGAGGATAGCTATGTGCTATTTGCCATTCCTAAATTCGATTACTCGTTAAAGAAACAGCTGATCAATGAAAAGAAGGTATATTCGATCGATAATGGGCTATCGATCACAAACTCTGTATCTATTTCTTCCGACAGGGGCAGGATTCTTGAAAATTTAGTCTTCCTGACGCTCCGTAGAACTCACAAAGACATCTATTACTTCAGGGAAAAATGGGAATGCGATTTCCTTGTAAAAGAAGGTGGTGGAATTGTTATGGCCATACAGGTCACATATGAAATGAATGAGGATAATAAAATGCGCGAAATTAACGGATTGAAGGAAGCCCTGGATAAATTTGGTCTGGATGAGGGAATCATATTAACATATAATCAGGAAGATAGGATTGATTTCAAAGGAAAGAGAATTATAATCAAGCCTGTCTGGAAATGGCTTTGATTCGCCCGGTCCTTTTTTAATCATTTCATATTGATTTTTTCTAAAAATTCAGCTGAAAAATTTATCTTTTGATGAATAATTGAGAATTTGAAAGATGATTTGTTCAGTGATTGAAACAGTGACAATATAGAAAGATACAAATTTACCCTAAATCTGACCGTTGTCAAAAGATTTATTCCCTCACAGTTCTTAAAATATATATATTATTTAATCATTTAATATAGTGGCAAATAAAAAAGTCTACACTGTTTTGTTAGCATTCGTTTTTCTTTTATCAGGTATTTTCTTGGGTATTCAAAATATAAACCCGCTGATTATTCATGTTCGGGGCACCCCCGTTAATAAAGATATTGCAGTTAGTGATGTATATCTCGGATCAACCATCGGACTGTGCAATGTGTCTATCAATTGCAACGATTTCACAAATTATGCTCTTGGAATATGGGATGGACATATGTGCGGTTCTCTTTATGCGAATAATCTGAACATAAGTAGTTCTGGTGTTTTATACACAGACGGGTACAATATCTATCTCGCAGGTGTATTTGATAATAAAGGCCAAGTCTACACAGGCAACGTTGAAACCTTCATTAAGCCAATATCTTACGGTGGCTCTGGAGGAGGGGCAAGAGCAAATAACGGAACTGAGGGTGGTTTTGGCGGTCCCACACTTGTCAACGGCGGAATGGGAACTACAAAAATCCATGCACAGAATGGTTCCTCTGCAAAAATGCCTTTGCTGGATAATTCCTTATTACAGGCATTATATAGTTCCGGTTTCAACAATTATCTTGCGGGCACATGTGGCCAGTCCTACTCATTTTTAAGCTTCGCTCCAAATTTATGCTTGGATCTTCCCGGTGGATCTGGCAGTAATGGCCTTTACCTTCAGGCAAACAGCATTATTGTGGGCAATATAAGCTCAAATGGTGGAAATGGTGCATACAACACGCAATACCATATATACACTGGTGGTGGAGGAGCAGGTTCTATTATTCTGGCATATTCAGGATCCAATATAACAGCAGGTAACGTAACCACACTTGGTGGTAAAGGCGGATATTCTAACAAAACTATTTATTCCGGAGGCAACGGGGGGGCGGGTAATGTTTATAATTTTTCCTATGGAAAGACGCCACCCATTTCGGTAGGTACACAGTTCCATCTTCCTGTTATTAAACCGGAATTCATTTTTAATGGTTCAACTATGTCCATTTCCTTCAGGCGTTTATCATTAGATGGTACAACCATTAACGGGAACCTATCATTAAAAATGACTGATGTCAGCACAAACAATTACACATTTAACTATTTCAAAACGGAATATTACAATGGAGTTTTAATACAAAAATCAACTGGAATTTCTAATTATAATAATTCTCATCACGCTTATTTCAACCCGGTTATCCCCGCTTTTGGCCCCCGCACCATGACCCTGTTGAATGCAGGAATATTATCTAATACAGTGTACAATATATTTAACTACCAGTTCAGTTATGGTGCTTCATACCAGTTGCAATTGCAAACTGGTGTTACGATCAATACTCAGTTGGGAAATATTCTCACAGACAAACTCGCTTTATATGATCCAATTCTTGGAGTGGATATAGCAACAATATATGTTGATCAAAAGTCCGGGTTGATTTTAGAATCAAACTATCAATATCTCTCGTTTGAAGTTTCAGGGACAAACATACCTCTTGATCACACTTTTGGATTGCTTTCCATCAAAAACATCGAGATTGTAGGAGGAGCCACTGCAGTTGCATTTTTAGGTATTGCGGGATACTCAATGTCCAAAAAAAGGAAAAAATAACCATAATATTATTTTTTTATTGATATGATTCGATTGCGATGATAGTATACAGGAGTCTTTGTAAATTTACTTCATGGATTTAAGTGAAAAGATTCATGGAATGAATAGGATACCTTCTTGAAATCAAACAGCAAGGAGGCAATGATTTGTGATTAACATAACAAAACTATATCCAAACCAGCAGGAAGAACTGCGAAAGAATATCTTGAATTAACAATAATAACATCTGAAATGCTTTTATACTTAGTTGTATTGATATTATGATAATTTTGATACAACAATTTATCAACAGGAATCTTGAGTTGAGCTTTCTTGAAGAAAAATTCAATGAGAATAAGGGACAGTTAATTATCATTTATGGAAGGCGGAGGATAGGAAAAACCGAGCTTATCAGGAAATTCGTTGACGGAAAGAGGGCCATCTATCATATGTGTACTTATGATTCAATTGGTGAAAACATTAATTCCTTGAAGGATCAGATGGCCCGGTTCACAGGCAACCCTATTTTCAGAAATCTATCGGTCAACTTGTTTGATCTTTTTAAATATTTTAGGGAACAGATAGGACAGGAGAAAGTTGTAATCTGCATTGATGAATTTCCATACCTGATTCAGATTGATAGATCCATTCCTTCTGTATTTCAGAAATTATTTGACCTCGTAATATCAGATTCCAAAATATATCTGATTCTGTCCGGTTCAAGCATTAGCATAATGGAAAATGAAGTGCTCAATTATAGATCACCACTTTATGGAAGGAGAACGGGAAGCTATGAACTTCTTGGATTTGATCTCAAGCACATTTCAAGCTTTTACAACGGAAATCTGGAAGATACTATAAAAATTTCAAGTGTTTTTGGAAGTAGCCCTTTTTACCTTTCCCTTTTAGACAAAAATAAAAGTATTGAAGAGAACATAAAAAAGAAGATCCTGACCAAGGGTGAAATTTTATATGAGGAACCAAGAATCCTGATGAAACAGGAATTCAATGAACCAAGAGTGTATGAAATGATTATCAGACATATTGCAAATGGCTATGTAAAATTTGGAGAACTTCAAAATTCGGTTCACCTGGATAAGGGAAATATATCCAGATACCTTGAGACCCTGATCTCAAGTAAAATGGTAAATTACATCTTACCCTTCAAACAAAGGAGAGGAGGCATATATGAAATAGACGATTCTTTCCTGAATTTCTATTACAGATTCGTTTATCCGAATATATCTGATCTGGAATTGGGAAAAATTGACTCTGTTTATTCAAGAATCGAAAAAGAACTGAATACATATTATGGAAAAATGTTTGAAAGAATTGTTCTGAATCTTATCAATAAAAGAATTCTTGAGATTCCCCTTAATTCGTTTTCATTGCACAGATATTGGCACAAGGGAAACGAAATAGATGGAATTGCGCTTGAAGATGATCATAATAGGGTTGCCTTCATCGAAATAAAATTTTCAGACAATGTGGACGGAATAAGGATAGCAAAGGAACTGAAAATGAAATCGGAAATGGTGCCTGTTCATACCACTGAGAAATACTACATTATAATTGCAAAATCGTTTAAAAGTAGAAGTGAGGATTCGATAAACATAGACCTCTGTCAAATTGAAAAATTCATTTTCAGATGAATTATACACTTTTTTCAAATGTACCGTAATTCTAGGACACAATCGATAAATGCCGCAGAAAACATTTCAGATTTGCTTCATGCATCCAAACCGTCAGTAAAGTGGCATGATGAACCACTTCAATGCAAGCTGCAATTCTGCTTTCTGTTCTTTGTATTTATCGGGAGATAATTTTCCCGTCAAAAGATCCATATCCAATATTTTCATTTTTTCGGTAAGGAAATTCTTTCCGTCATTCCTGAATTTCTCCATGTGTTCATCCAGCCCCTTGTAGAATCTCTTTCCAAGTTCCGTGACAAAAAACTCCACTCTTGGCCTGTTGTACCCGATGAACCATTTTTTCTCAACTATCCCATAAGATTGCAACTCTTTCAACTGTTTGTCGACACCCTGCCGTGTGATCTTCAGGGACTCAGCAATTTCTTCCGGTGTTTTGGGTGTATTCAACAGAGCAATCATGCTCAGCTTCGTAGATGAAGTCAGGATGTTGATTGGAGACATCATAAACATCCAGTTCATGCATGCACTTAAACCTGTAGGTTCATTAATTCAACATGAAAATTACTTTTGTTAACATTTTGCTTTATTCATTAAAATATTAAGTGTAAAATATATTTAAGTATTCACATTGAATCATCATTAGATGAATATGGAAAATGATCATCTTGAAAAACTGAAAAAAATGCTTGAAAATGGAGAAATAGACCAGAAGACGTATGATGATATAACGGAGAGATGGGGAAATGCGTCGAATACTGCTACGGAAACAACTCATGAAAAAAAGGAAAATAGTGAAAGGCAGAGATCAGGAAAGGTAAGAATATCCGGTTCTGGAAATCTGTCCGATATATATTCGGAGGAACTCCATGTATCAGGATCTGCACATATAAATGGATTTGTTGATTCTGACGTGATTTCTATAAGCGGGAGTGCCAAGGTCTCGGGCGACCTCAAGTGCAATGAAGAGTTCGAAGTTTCTGGTTCTGTAGCAATTGCAGGTGATATTGATGGGAAAGCCATAAGGTTTTCAGGATCATTAACAGGAAATTCGTTAAAGTGCAAAACACTTGATGTCTCAGGGAGGGTAAAAATCCTGAAAGATATCCTTGCTGAACAAATCGAAGTTTCCGGCAACATTTCCTCTGAAGATATAAATGCTAAAATACAGCATCTGTCAGGAGCTGTCAGAACCGGGAATGTTACGGGAGAGGAAATCCGGATTTCAGGAAAAATTGAAGCAAATGATGTAGTATGCAAGAGATTCGAAATGGAAATTTATGGGTCAAAGAGTGAAATGAAAAAACTTAAAGCGGAAGCTGTGGAAATAAAATACGGACATGGAAGATTTTCTGGCTTTTTCCAGAGAAATGTAAACATTGATGAGATAAATTGCAGAAGAGCATTTCTACAGGGAGTAATTTCCAAATCAATCAGAGGAGATGAGATCATTGTTGGAGAGGGATCTGAAATAGAATATGCAGAAGGCAGGATAATAAAATTAGAGGGGGGGACGGTTAAAGAAAAAAAGATTGTGCCATAATTTTAGACATTGCTGGATTAATCATCCCAATCATGTAAAAGGAAAACTTTCTTTTTTATTTGATTCTTTATTGCTTCATAAGTTCTTAATTTCACTGATTTTCAACAACTTATATATACCATTTTTTGATATAATGTTATGAGAAATAAAAAAGCTCTCATTGTTTTGTTAGCATCGGTCTTTGTTTTATCTGGTGTTTTGCTGGGAACACAAAGCGTTGGTTCACATATTGGGCCTGTTCATAATGCATCAGTTAAAACGGATCTTGCGGTCAGCAACATGTATCTTGGATCCAACATCACACTTTCCAATGTGTCTATCAACGACAGCTATTACACAAATTTTCCTCTTGGAATATGGGATGGACATATGCATAGATCTCTTTATGCGAATAATCTGAACCTAAACAGTTCTGGTGTCTTATACACAGACGGATTCAACATATACCTAACGGGTGTCTTTGATAACAAAGGCCATGTCTACACGGGTACCACCAATCAAATCATGGGGAACTCCAATTTGCTCTTTTCATACGGTGGCTCTGGAGGAGGGACAAGAGCAAATAACGGTTCTGAGAGTGGTTTTGGGGGTTTCACACTGGTCCATGGTGGTATGGGAACAACAAAAATCCATGCACAGAATGGTTCCTCTGCAAAAATTCCCGCACTGAAAAATTCCCTAATTCAGGCAATGTATTCATCGGGATTCAACAATTATCTTGCAGGTGCAATGGGACAGAGTTATTATTACCAAAACTCCTCTACTAATATTAGTATATACATGTACGGTGGATCTGGCAGTAATGGCCTTTACCTTCAGGCAAACAGCATCTTTGCGGGCAATATAAGCTCAAATGGTGGAAATGGTGCAAATAACACGCAATATCATGTTTACACAGGTGGTGGTGGCGCAGGTTCGATAATTCTTTCCTATGCAGGATCCAACTTTACAGCCAATAATGTTTCAGATAAAGGTGGGAAAGGAGGGTATTCAAACAAAACGATTTATTCCGGAGGGAATGGCGGTTCAGCAAACATTTACGATTATTCCTATGGAAATACACCACCAATATCAGTGGGTACACAGTTCCATCTTTCAGTGATTAAGCCCGTATTTGTTTTCAATGGTTCAACTGTATCCGTCACCGCTAGCCAATTAATGCCTGATAGTATGATCCTTAATGAAAACGCAACGTTCAAAATGTCCAGTATTAACACAAATAAATACACATATAACTATTCTACCCGGGTATATATCAATGGAACTTCCTTACATAACTTGACTGGAACTTCAGGCTATAACGATTCCCATAGTACTGTCATCAACCAAGTCTTTCCTGCCTTTGGCCCCCGCACCATGAACCTGTTGAATGCAGGTATTTTATCCACTAGTGTATACTACATGCTAGAATACATATTCTTTAATGGGCCCACATACCAGATAGGATTGCAAACAGGCGTTTCAATCAACACACCAATGGGATACGTTTTGACAGACAAACTCTTTGTGTACAATCCAATTCTTGGTACCAATATTGCAACAGTGTATGTTGATCATAATTCCGGGTTAGCTTTAAAATTAATCCATTCGGATATCTCCCTTGAAGTTACTGGTACAAATATACCTCTTGATCATGCATCCGCACCGTTGCCTATCACCGACATCGAGATTGGTGGAGGAATTGCTGCAATTGCAGTCGTTGCAGGCGTTCTTGGATACTCTGTGTCTGGCAGAAGGAAAAAACAACCATAAAATTATTTTTTTTACTAACCGATTGCCCGTAGATATCGTGCGGAAAAGGGCAATCATTTTTTATTAAAATAAAGTAAATGTGAGAATTTACTCTGTAATTTGATTTGTGTATTGAACGATCCAATTTCGGAATTCTAAGAATTCTTAATATAACAAAAAATAATGTTAGGGGCGATGGAAAACTCCAGATCAGATTTCAGCGAGTGGTACAATGAGATAATTGAACTGGCTGAACTCACGGACAAAAGATACCCCATAAAAGGCATGAATGTGTGGCTCCCATATGGATTCTCCCTGATGAGGAATATTGATGAGATGATCAGGGGAAAATTTTATGGTGACGATTTCAGGGAAGTCATGTTCCCTGCACTTATTTCCAGAGGAATGTTCGAGATTGAGTTTGAACATATCAAGGGTTTCGAGAAGGAACTTTTCTGGGTGACAAAGGGCGGAAAGGAATCTCTTGAGGATGATCTTGCAATGAGGCCAACCAGTGAAGCAGCCATGTATCCGATGTTCAAACTGTGGATCAGGGATCATGTGGATCTGCCCATGAAGATATTCCAGATAGTTCAGGTCTGGAGATATGAAACAAAACATACCAGGCCATTCATCAGGATAAGGGATATTCACTTCATAGAATGCCACACTGCGCACTCTACCTACGAAGATGCCGAGAAACAGATGGAAATCTACAGGAATGAGTGGAACTTTTTCACCGATTCATTATGCCTCCCATACATGGAGGTACAGAGGCCAGAATGGGACAAATTCCCGGGTGCCATTTACACCAGAGCATTCGACACCATAATGCCTTCAGGCAGAACGATCCAGATCGGGACCATACACCAGTACGGGCAGAATTTCTCAAAGAATTATGACGTGAAGTATGCCGACCTGGACGGAAATGCACAGTACGTGCACCAGACCACCTTCGGAATGAGCGAAAGGCTTGTGGCCCATATCATTTCCATACATGGCGATGATAAGGGACTGGTGCTGCCGCCTGCAGTGGCCCCTTACCAGGTCGTGATTGTGCCCATTCCGGGAAGTGCACAGAACCTGAAATCCTATGTGGATGAGATCGCGGCTTCCCTGGGAAATTCAGGCATAAGATTCACCATAGACTATAGGGAAAACTACACGCCAGGATACAAATACAACCACTGGGAAATGAAGGGTGTGCCTCTCAGGTTCGAGATCGGAGACAGGGAAGTTAAGAATCGCACCGTAACAGTGGCATTCAGGACAGGCAGGAAGAAAGAAACGATTCAATTCACACAGCTGGAAAATGTGAAAAACATGCTTCATGATTTATCGATGGAACTGAAGGAAAAAGCACACATTCTTCTTAAGGAAGCATTGAGCGGAAAGGTGCTTGGAGAACCCGAAGATGCACTCAGAACACCAATTCTTTGCCAAGATGAGAAATGCGCCAGGCAGCTTGAAGAAAAGTTTTCCCTCACCCTGATGGGGCATATAATGAATTATGGAAAAGAAGGAAAATGCGAGGTATGTGGAAAGGATGGGCAAACCGCTCTCTTCTCAAGACCATACTGACAGTGCACCTATGATCTTCCTGGACATGGACGGTGTCCTTACCGTGGACAGCAGCAGCTGGAACACGGTTAACAGGGTGCTGGGCATAGACAACATGAAGAATTACGAAAGTTTTAAGGATGGGAAGATCAACTATGACCAGTTCCTCAGGTTGGATCTGGAGAATTGGGTGAATTCCGGGAAAGCTGTCTCAGCCAGAAGGGTAAGGCAGGTACTGGATGATATAGTGATATTTCCCGGAGCAAGAGAGGGATGCAGGATACTTTCATCGGAGGGATTCACACCCGTAATAGTTTCAGGCGGGCTTCACTGGCTTGCGGAAAGGGTGGCCCATGAACTTGGCATTGAACATTACTTTGCAAACCTCATAATGACCAATGGCGACATGATACTGCCATCGGGGGTGGCCATAGTAGACCCCAGAAACAAATGGAAGATTGTGGAGCAGATGAAGAAACAATACAGCCCAGGATTCACGGTATCAGTGGGAGATTCTCCCGATGACATCAGCATGTTCACATCCACGGACTATTTCATCAGCTTCAACAACAACATGAAATTCAACAAGCCAAACGGTTATGATATAGAAGGCGATAATTTCATGATCATAGTCCAGAAGGCACTGGAGATAAAGAGGAAACAGGATGAAGCTGAAAAACATTGAGGAAGACAGGAAACTGCCGACTGGCATAGGATGCATCGATCAGACACTTGGAGGCGGATTCGACAGGGGAGTCATGAATCAGGTGTTTGGAGAGGGCGGCGTGGGAAAGACCAATATTGCCATGCAGACCGCAGTCAACACCATCCTTTCGGGAAAGAAGGTGATCTACATCGATACCGAGGGTTTCTCCTCTACCAGATTCATGCAGATAAGCAGGAACAGCCCTGACGTTTCCAGAGGAATATTCCTCTACAGGGTGATGGATCTTTCCGATCAGGAAGTTGCAGTGATCAAGGCGGAAAAACTCCTTGAAAAGGAAAAGGATGTTGATCTCCTCATAATAGATTCATTCACTGCACTGGTGAGGCTTGAGAGAGATGATTCCCCAAAGAATGTTTCTGTGCAGAAACAGCTGAAGATCATGAATGCCATGTGCACTGAATATGATATTGGAGTGCTTATAACGAACCAGATTTACTATGATATTGAGGGCGGACATACGACTCCATACGGAGGCTTCTTCCTGGATCATTTCTCGAAGACAATAGTGGAACTGAGGCGTGAACAGGATAACAGGAGAAGACTTCTCATAAAGAAGCACAGATCCATTCCGGATACAGCCGAGACATCCTTCTATATAACTGAATACGGGATTTCCTGTGTTCCCTGAAACAACATTCCCATGATCAGATATTCTTTCATGGAAACAGGATGATCCAGTTTTTTTGGAAGAGATTATAGGGTGGCCACCTGTGTTCCAGAATATCCTGAATAACTCAGTACAGCCTTCATGCCTGACCAGGTGTTAAATGGAGAGGGAGTGATGTGTATGTTGCTCCCTGAGATCAAGATTGAGCCATAGAAAATGTCAAGTATATCAGTGCCTGTTACTGTTTTTGTGTTCGAACTGGAAAAGAATATTATGAATCCGGGGCCGCTTTCTGTGGTGTACCATACCACTTCATGGCCTGAACTGGATACATTTCCCCCATTGGTTTCCCAGATTATGTTGTAGCTTCCGGAAAGTACCCCAGTGGCTGTGGAATTAATTGATACCTGCATTGAGTTCTCATTGATGGTGGATGGATTTATGAGGTTTACCACAAGATTGTACGCAGCTATGGTATAATTGCCTCCAGGATCGCTTCCATTGGAACCAAAACTGACGCTGAATGATGTGTTTGCAGATGGGGCAAAATTCATGCTTACCACGGCAATTGATACCGATGCAACAAAGATGATTGCCACAATTATTACAATATATTTCAGGTTTCGTTCAAGATTCATCACGTTCACCTTTTTCAGACATGCTGTAAATTTACAACAACCATGTATGCTACGCTCTTTCAGGATTTATAATTTTTCTCTCCAATTCTATAAGTACAGTAACAATTTTTATTGAAAAATAACCACTCAGAAATGATATTTCCTTAATTATTAACTCCAATTTCGGACTTTATCTCTTCCCGGCTGTACATAGAGGAATATTGCGGGTATGCATAAATTATTTAAAGTTCCATAACTCTGTGTTCTCATGGGCGTAAATCTTGATCCTGTACTGGTGAAACACAAAACAGCAATCAAAGATTTTTCCGGAAACATGGTTTCAGTGGATGCATACAACATGCTTTACCAGTTCCTGAGCGGAATCAGGCAGCAGGATGGAACACCTTTGATGGATTTGTCAGGAAACATAACCTCGCACCTGAGCGGTTTGTTTTACCGGACTGTGGCCCTCATGGAGGAGGGACTGAAACCTGTATATGTGTTTGATGGCAAACCTTCTCCCCTGAAACTGAGGACACTTCAGGAAAGAAAACTGATGAGGGAAAAGAACGAACTGGATCTGGAAACTGCCATTGCAGAACAGGATGTGGAGAGAATAGCGAGGCTGAAGAGATCCATTAACCGGATCACAAGGGATATGGTGGAGGAAGGAAAGATGCTTCTTGAAGCAATGGGACTTCCATTCGTGCAGGCCCCATCCGAAGGAGAGGCCCAGGCCTCTGTGATGTCAGCGGAATCACAGGTGCAGGCTGTCATCTCCCAGGATTATGATTGCATGCTCTTTGGCGCAAGGAAGGTTCTGAGAAATTTCACCATTTACGGAAGAAGGAGGGTTTCAAGCAGGAACATCTATGTTTCCGTAGAACCTGAATACATAGATCTTCAGGAGAATCTCCGGAACATGGGAATAAGCAGGGAACAGCTCATAGATATGGCCATTTTAATAGGAACTGACTTCAATGACGGCATCAGGGGAATAGGGCCCAAGACGGCACTTACCTATCTGAAAAAATACGGAGACATTCATGGAGTCTTGAAAGAAAAGAATCTCGACGTTCCAGATCTTGATGCCATCAGGGAAATATTCCTGAAACCTGAAGTGATCCATGAACCAAAAATTGCATTCAGGATGCCTGACAATGAGAAGATAATGTCAATTCTTGTGGAAAAGCACAATTTTTCCGTGAACAGGGTCAGCCCATACATAGAAAAACTGAAACAGTTCATGGAAAAGGGGACCCAGTCGAGCCTGGATTCATATTTCTGAATTCAGCTTCTCCAGCGGTTTCATTATGGTGGATAATGAATTTGTGACTGCACTCTTCATGTCCATTGGATGTATCTGGCCTGTGGCGTAGAACTCTTCGAGCTCCTTCCCTGAAGTGAAGCTGATGGGCCCTCCTTTCTTCTCAGGCCTGTCAATTGTTATCTTTCCCTCATGAGGCAATACAATCATGGTGGCAAGCTGCACTATGGGATTGCCTTCTGATACACCCTGCGGGCAGAATGCGCCTTTGATCTTCCTTGAAACATCTTCCGGCTTATCCGTTACAAGTATGGAACCATCAGGATCGCTCTTGGACATCTTCACGAAGTTGTCCATTCTCCCCGAACCCTTCAGGCTCCCGATAAGAGGCGTATGAAGGGAAACAACCTTCTTCCTTCCCTGCTTCTCTGCAATGTCCCTTGCAAGCATGTGCGCATGCCTCTGATCCATTCCGCCCATTGCAATGTCAAGCTCCATCATGAATATGTCATTTGCCTGCATTATGGGGTATATATATTTGCTGAAGTCTGAATCTGCATCATTTTCAGTCCTTCCCATTATGGGGAGGGCCCTTTTGATCCTCTGGAGGGTTGTTCCCTTGGCAGTCCTGATCAGGCTCTGAAGATATCCTTCCCTGGATATGAGATCGGAAGCCCAGATATATTTCACATCTGATCCCTGGAGTGCTATTTCGAAAGAGCGCTTGAGCAATTCACCGCTCTCCCTGATTCTGTCTATGTCTCCCCCAAGCTTGTCATTGATCAGAGCATGCCAGTCAGCAAGGAGTATTTCCATCTTCACTCCAGCTTTGGCAAGGGCCTTTATCCTCTCGCCCGTGACCATTACCTGTGCTATGTGCGGTATTCCTGAAGGCTCAAATCCAATGTATCCCCTACAGCCTGGTTCAAGCGCGTTGAAATCTTCCACCGTTATAATTTCCTGAAAAAGGTTCTGATCAATCTGGAGCATGATCCGTCTATAAAATCTATTCTATTAATCTTTGCATGCAACCGCCAGAATAGGGACAGCTCATGCATCTTGCAGGATCGTTATGATTCCGCGTTGGAATCCCGTTTGTCCTGAAAATCTCATCCAGCCTTGCAAGGACTTCATTCTTCAGTGTGAGCGAATTCGCAATCCGGTATTTCGAATCTGTGTATGTCAGGACACCGTACCTGACGTACATTCCCGGATATATTTCTGGAAGTATCAGAAAAAAGACACCCATCTGAATCATGTGAGACATCCTCGGTCCATCTGGAGCCTGCATTTCCCTAAACATCATGGGAATGACCGAATCAACCGTTCCTATTATCCTGTCCGGAGTTCCTGACACACCGAACTTCATTGAATAAATTGTTTTCCTCTCCGTGAGTATTTTACCCATCATCAGGGTATCATCTGACATCTGGCTGTATACGTTCTCTTTGTTCCTTCTGAGAGTTATCATGGGAATGGCAAAAGAGAGAAACCTCATTTCATAAAGTATGTTCAGTATTGACATGTCAGAAGAAGATCAGTGCAATCATTATCACTATGCCGATAACCGCTGCTATGATTGAGATTGATATTTCAGATGCCCTTCTTGAAGATGTTCTGCTGTAATTTCCGGAGGGCCCCACTGGTGCGTAAAGGTGCTGGTTATAGGGCATTGAGCCTCTCCTGTCCCTGAATCTCACGTCATTTTTGGAAAAAAACCATGAAACGTTGCAGAAATTGAACTCCGCAATCTCGTTTTCGCTTACAAACTGATTATGGTTCTGGGCCTGATTTTCTGATTCTGATCGATTCATATGACACCTCCTGATTCATATTTATGATTCCTCTCCTCTGAAGAAACATGCAGTAAACGAAAAATTTGATCCTTTCCTCCTTAAGATCTCCCCAGACATCCTCCATCATGAACTCTTCATCACTTATGTTCATGATATTTCTTGCGACATCTTCAAGATCCTTCTCCGGCTCCTCCATGTTCAGGGCAGACAGAATCTTTTCCACTGTGCTTCCAGTCTGGAGCGTCTCCGGCCTCTTCCTTGCAAACTGTGATCTCTCGGTTTCCCTCATCACTTCAATGAGTTCAACGAGCATTACTTTCCTTGTCTCATGATGGTAGATCGGGGGCTGCAGCTTCTCCCACTGGACCTTTTCCCCATCATTCACCTCTGAGGCAGATATGCCGCCATCTTCTTCAGATTCGATTTCATCCTGAATATTTCCGGTTTCAAAACTTCTCAGAAGTTCTTCGGTCTGCATATGAACAATGGCCCATGATCGCATGATAATGTATCCTGCCTCAGGCAATGACACATAACCTATCTTCACCAGTTTCCCGATAATTCTTGAAAATTCTATGACATTGATCTTCCAGGGATCGATATCGCTTGTGATGCAAGCCTCCATTATTTCCTTGATCTTCCTGTCATTGCTCTCTTCCGTGATGTCAATGTTCTCATAATACATATAATTCAGTCCGAGAACTGACGCCTGCGTTATGAGTGTTTTCTTCAGTTCGTAAAGTTCCCCATTGATCATGCCGCAACACCTTCCCCGACATCAAAACTCTTGCTGAATATCTCAGTGGTGTTAGTTTCCTTGTTCATTGTAACACCGAAGAGTGATGAAGCGTATTTTGTTATGGCATTTTTCTGGGTTATCATTACTATCTGAGCATTAAATGAGTTATCCTTAAGAAGTTTTCCCATGCTTTCTGCATTTACTCCATCAAGGTACATATCTATTTCATCGAGGAAATACACAGGCGAAGGTTTTATTCTCTGGACGGCGGAGATGAATGCAAGGGCCACAAGGCTCTTTTCCCCTCCGCTGAGTGAGTTCAGTTTGGAATATACAGTCCCCTTGGGCCTCGCATTGACCAGAAGCTCGGAATTCAGCGGATCATTCTCGTTGGACAAATACAGATTTACATCACCTCCATTGGTCAGCATCATGAATATTTTTTTCATCTCATCCCTCACCTTTGTATAAAGATTCACCAGTGTGGTTTTCTTTACATCCTCCAGTTCTGCCATGAGTTTCAGGAGGCTGTCTATCTCCTCGTTAAGTATCTCTATCTTTCCCCTCAGCTCTTCAAGCCTTTTTTCCTCTTTTTCCAGATCTGCAAGAGCCAGCTGGTTAACTGGGCCAATTTCTCCAATTTTTCTGTCAAGTTCCTGTATCCTGTTGCTGATCTTCTGCACGCTTGAATAGTCCTGCATAACTTCCCCCCCTATGGAGGCCATTTCTGCCCTCAGGGAAGAGATTTTTTCCTCATAACTCTGCAGTTTGATCCTTGCTGTAAGAATGGCTGTGTCAATTGTGGCAATATCCCTGGAAATTTTTTCCTTCTCAACTGCTAATTTTGAAACCTGATCCTCTATGGCCTTGATTTGAGTATAAATCTGTGTATTTTTCTGGTTGATCTGGTTTTCCATCATGGTATGCTTCTGTATTTCAGCATCCTTTTCCCTTATGATTGCATCAAGATTCTCAATATCTTTCTTGAACTGATCTATTTCTCCATGAAGGCCTTCATTTTCCCTGATGATTTCTGCCTTTCTCTCCCTGAGCATATTCTGGCTTGTGGAAAGGCTTTCAATGATTTTTCCTGTTTCAGACAGATCGCTTGTGAGTTTTTCAAGTTCCTTCTGCATTTCAGTCAGATCGTTTTCTCCGTCTCCGCTGTCGCCTATTGTTTCATAGAGTTCTGCCTTCTTTTTATTTAAATTGATCAGTGCTTTTCCTGCCTCAGAAATTTGTTCCCTTATATCCTGAAGCACTTTTTCATTTTCCTTTTTTCCGTTATCGAGATTCTGGATGCTTACAGTGATTTGCGCAATCTTTTTTTCCGATTCAGAAACTCTCCTCTCAAGTTCACCCAACTGGCCTTTTCCCTCGCTATCTGTCTTCGATATTTCCATGAGTTCTGTCTGCGTTGCATCACGCCTGGACTTTGCTTCCCTGATAGATGATTCAATTTCCTGCCTTGACTGCCTCAGGGAAACCAGTTCATCTTCCATTTTAATCAGATCCTGAGGATTGCCTTTTCTCTCTTTTTTCTCAGTAAAGCCGCCGGTTATTGCCCCTCCTGCATCAAATATATCTCCGTCCAGAGTGACGATCTTGACGCCGGTCATGTATTTCTTGGCAACCTCCATTGAATCAACAACTATGGTGTCCTGGAACGCATACCAAACTGCGTTTTCATATATTTTATCATAAGTCACATTCTGACTCATCAATCCCAGGCTCTTTCCTTCATTGAGGATTAGTATGGCCTTTCCTCTCGCCCTTCCTCCTGCAAGTTTGGTGAGAGGCAGGAATGTGAGTCTTCCTGCCTGTTTGGATTTTAAGAGTTCTATGCACTCCTGGGCAACATCTTCATTGTCCACGACAATGGATCTCAGCCTTGCTCCTGCAGATACATCGATAGCTGTCTGGAATTTTGAATCGTAAGATATAAGGTCACCAAGGGCCCTGTGAATTCCGGATATGCTCCCCTTTGATTTTGCATCCATTATGTAGGAAGCTGCCCTGCCTATGTTTCCCTGTGATCCAAGCTGGCCCCTGAGCTTTTCAACCTCCCTGAGCAGAAACTCAATTCTTTCGTTCAGTTCGGTTCTCTTCTTCTCGAATGTTTCTATCTGCTTTCCTGATGAAAAATACTCTTCGCTGAGTTTTTCCTTCTTTCCGCTCTTCTCGCCATCTCCTGATTTGATCTTGGAAATTTTCCATTTTGCCTCACTGAGGCCGTATTTCTCATTGGTGAGAGTTTCTTCCATATTTCCTATCTTTCCTGTAACCGTTGAAATTTCACCCGTGATGGAGTTTTCCTCGGTATGCTTTACAGCCATGAATGAGTTCAGCTTCTGGATTTCTCCCTCAGTCTCCTTCAGTTCCTTTGATGCTTTTTGGTACTGGCTTGATATGGATTTCTGGATCTCAATCTTCTGGGCAATCTGTGCCTTCATCACTGAATGCCCCTGCTTGAGTGAATCTTCCTTTTTCCTGTGTGATATGTAATTTTCAGAAATGCCCTTGAGTTCGTTCTCTATCTGCTCTATCTTTTCTGAATTGGATTCTACCTTTTCTCTTCTCTCTGCCATTGTGTTCTTCTTGTTTGAAACATTGATCTCGTTCCTTGCCCTTTCGAGTTTCAGAGAATCAAGTTTCTGCCTTATTTCTGTGAGTTGATTCTTTATTTCGAGGCTTATTCCATTCTCAATTTCTTCCTTTTTGTCTTTCAGTTCTTTCTCCCTGAGATCTATTTCCTTTGTCTTCCTTGAGAATGTTTCTTTTTTCTCATTATTTTCCTCGAGGCTCTGGCTATAACTGCTCATGTCAATTTCCATTGACCTGATCTGTATGGAAAGTGAAGTTTTCCTGAGATTCCGTATTTCCTCCTCTATGGAATTTTTCATTTTGAGTTTTTCAGCTTCCTTCCGGAGGTTTTCAGCGTTAAAATTTATCTCATTCTCAAGGGTCTTGACAGTAGTCAGGTTGGATTCTATTTCATCTATCTTATCTCTTGCTGCATCGATCTTGACGTTGTACGATTCAATTCCGCCTATGGATTCAAGCAATTTCCTTCTCTCGTTGCCTGATCTTGCTATAAATTCGTTTATGTCCCCCTGCAGCACAAAACTATATGAATCAAGCTGTATGCCAACATCATCGAGGAATTTGTCTATATCAGAATGTTTTGCCTTCTTGTCGTTCAGGTAATAGGTGCTTTTTATTTCTCCATTCACTTCTTCCAGAGTCCTTGCAATTTCAACTTTCTGGAAATCATCACCATCGGCATCCTCAACAAAAACTGCTTTCACGTATGCCGAGTTAGATTTTTTTTCACCATTCTTTGAAGTGTGGATGAGATCATCCAGTTTGTCTGCCCTGACAGTCTTTGAAGATCTTGTGCCGAGCACGAAGAGTAGAGCATCTCCTATATTGCTCTTGCCACTTCCGTTGGGGCCCCCAATCATGGTTAGTCCCGGGCGCATATCAAGTACCGTGCTTCTGGGACCAAATGACTTGAAATTCCTGATTTCCATACGGTACAATCTCAATTTCATTCACCGTCAGACATATGTATGATATGTGTTAAGTATTATTTAAATTTATGTGGCCTCATTCATATCAGATTCAAATATTGATGCCGTTTGATCCTGATTTTCTCCTGAGTTCATGTTTTTGACCTTGTTCACTATATTGAAAGCCTCCCCTAAAAGGATTCCGGAGGTGAAGGAGAGAAGAACTTCCGTATAGAATATTCCATCAATGTTTGTAGGGTATTCAAATTCCACAAATATTCTTGCGATAAGCGAAACAAGCCACACAATAAGAATAATTGGGTTGCTTTTGTACATGATGATGTCCCCCTGCTTATACACCGATGAAAGCTTGCCGAATTTATCACCGAAAAATATGCCGGGTAAAAATGCTATTGCAACTGCCAGCATGTACAGATAATTTTCATAGAGAGAAAGTGCGAGAATTACGGTCAATACAATATAAATGATTGGCCTTCTCATCATTCGTGCATAAGAATATTTTCTTCCATTCAACCCGGTCCTGAGATAACGAAACATAATAAGGCCTATAAAGACAAGAAAAAAATAATCTGAATATGGGGCAGAGCCGTTGTTATTAGATTGTGTAGCAGTGAAATAAATAAATGGTATCATTGAACGTTAGTTTTGGATCATATAAAAATTTAGCTTGCACTTAATTTATATTACCTTCCTTGTAAAAAAATTTATCAAAATACGAGATTTTCATGATGCATTGTAGTTTTAATAATTTTAAAAAAATTTCTTCCCCGAATTGTGGGAAGATTAAAAAATAAAATAAAGATTAATTATTTTCTTCTGAGGAACATTACAATTCCGGCAATAGCGATGATTGCAACTATGACTCCGGTTATGGCATAAAGTTCCATCGGGGATATCCCCTGAGCGGGCGGTGACGTGAATGTGATATTCTCAGGAACGTTTGCCCCATTCACGGTTACTGACCCGGATGGCGCTGAATATCCGGAAACGTTTGAAACTGTGTATGAATATGTGCCGTTGACTGCATTGAATGTTATTGTGGTTCCATTGGAACTTGAAGTAGCGCCGTTGAACGTCATGCTCCAGTGTGTTCCTGACGGAAGGCCTGTTTCCGTGAAAGTGATCTTGTATGTGTACTTTGAAAAGGCTGCTGCCTGAGATATGTTCTTTCCGTTTACAGTTATGGATCCTGCACTTGAATGATATATCTTGTCAGTGGTAGCAATGTTGTAGGAATATGTTCCGTTTGTAAGTGCAAATGAGTAGGATGATCCTGTGATTGCGCCTGATTTGTTTCCATTGCTCAGATTCACATACCATGCTGTTCCTGATGGAAGTCCAGATTCTGTGAATGTTACTTTGAAAGCGCTTTTGAAAGTAATAGCTGTTGACGCTGGAGCTCCATTGATGTTGAAAGAACCGGTATTCTGAGATGTACCAAAGGCCTTGTCTGATGTTGATACAGTGTATGAATATGTTCCGTTTGGCAATAAGAAATTGTAAGAAGAACTTGTGATTGCACCTGATTTTGCTCCGCCGCTCAGATTCACAAACCATGCTGTTCCTGATGGGAGACCAGTTTCTTTAAACACTGCTGCATAGGTAACTTCTGAGAAAGCAATAGATGTGGAAACTGAAGCTCCACTCACGGTAAATGATCCGGAATATGAAGACGGTTTATAGGACTTGTCCGATGTTGAAACGATGTATGAATACGTTCCGTTTGCAAGGGAGAAAGTGTAGGAAGATCCTGTGATTGCTCCAGACGATATACTGTTGCTCAGATTCACATACCAGGCTGTTCCTGATGGAAGGCCTGATTCCGTGAATGCTGCACCATAATTTGATGATGAAGTTGCCGTATACCTCACAGAAATGGATACGTTTTTGCCATCGACAGTCAGTTGACCAGATGAGGGATTTACAGCATAGCCTGTAACATTACCCACGGTGTATGGATAATTGATACCATTCGCCTCAATGAAGGAAATTTTATTTACTGTAAACTCCTTAATACTACCGTTGAAATTAACAATCCATGGAGTCCCCAGAGGAAGCCCTGACTCATTGAAGTTCACAAAATATAATGAAGGAAACTTGAACGATAGAGTTTGCGAAACCCCTGTAACGTTGAACTCATAGGTGATTGATATGCTTCCTACACTAGCAGTAGCATTAAATGTGCCGTTAGGGAAAAGGACAGTAACAGAGTTTCCCGTAATTTGAGTGTAATAATCTATACTGAAATTAAGGTTATAGGCATTAAGTGTCCAGGAGATTCCAGCAGGAAGATAATACTCGGTGAATGTCACATTGTACATTTTGGAAAAGTTGAATGTCAGAGAACGGGAAGAGCCTGTGACTTTGTACTCCTGTAATTTGTGTACACCCCCTACGCTGGCAGTAGCATTATATGTTCCATCAGGGAAAAGGACAGTAATAGAACTCGCCGTAATTGTGTTGTAATAATAAACTGTGTCATTGCTGTTGCTCGTGCTAATGACCCATGAAGTCCCTGCAGGGAGGCCTGTCTCGATGAATGTTACATTATACACTATGGGTAATGGGATTGCAATGGAAAGTGCGGCTCCTGTAACGTTGAACTCCTTTGTCAGGTGTACGCTTCCCGCAGTAACTGAATAATTATATGTACCATTCGGGAGGTAGGCCATCATAGAGTTTCCCGTAGAGGAATTGGAATAAAACTGGCTGTAATTATTATCATAGGCCGTAAGAATCCATGTGGTACCCGCAGGGAGTTTATTCTCAGAGAATGTTACTTTGTAAGTTAAAGGAAATACAATAGTAATTATATTTGTACTTGAAGTTACAGTGATCCCCTTCGATATATGATTATTACTAGTAATTCCACCCAATGTTGCAGTATAGGTGTAAGCTCCAAATGGAATGTATAAAATCATTGATGAACCGATTGTAGAATTGATGTAGATGAATGTTGTTGAATTATTAATGATCTCTAACGTAAAAGATTCCCCGGGGGGAACATTCTTTGCATCGACTGTAACTTTCTGGAAATGCGGTAATGTTATGGTGTATGTGCTGCTGGAGCCTGATACCGTAATGTTTTGCACAAACAAATATGATGATATGGGCCCGGCAAGGAGTTCGTAATTGTTATTTGACAGGTACAAAACCATAGATGAAGATGATGAGTTTACCAGATCAAAGGATTCAGTAGTGCTGTTAATAGCCAATGCATTCCAGACAGTTCCTGCTGAAAGAGAAGATTCCTGAACAGTTATTGAATAATAGCCGGGAAGAGCCACCTGAACGGTAGTCTGGGAAGATACGTTAAATATCAATGTCTTAAGGAAACTTGTGCCAGGACCTGCAAATAATTTATACTCCCCTGCGGGAAGGTATGCTATCATTGAAGAGGAAGTGGTGGAGTTCCTATACACAATCCCTAAGGATGTATGAAACACTTCATTGAAAAATGGAGGAAAAGTTGAATTGTTGTTATAAATAAACACCTGCCATGAATTTCCAGAATTGAGTCCACTAACATCAATTGTAACTTTATAAGATGGTGAACTTGTTAACTGTATAGGATTGTTGCTTAAGGGCAGGGATGGAATAAAATTGCTGATTTTAGCATGAAATGGTTTAGATGTTGCAGATGGCTGAATCTGGTTCTTTGATGTGTGAGAAACATTTCCCTGTGTGGAAAAAGAGCCGGAAAACGTGGAAAAAAGAAACATTGCTGATAGAAGAACCACACAAATAGCCAGTATACGTTGTTTTTTCCAATTCCTACCATCAGCGGAACTGGAAGTTCCTTTATTGAATTTATACTCTGATAACATATAAATAAGAGTCATATCGTATTAAAATGTTTTTCTATAAAGACTGTGACGAATTTTGCCATTTTTCATATTTTTATCAGATGATCAAAGAGTCTGTCGATTGGTTCGATGGAAAAACTCGTATCAATCTTTTGTTATCTTATGGTCATGGTTACCAATGCAGAAAGTGAGAACTCTCAATGATGGAGAACAAGAGGAAAGATATTGCCATGATATTTCTTGTGGGTTTCAGGCCAACCAGATATATTTAACAATACATAACACAAATTATATATTTTTGATTTACGACTGAATTAACGTTTTGAGGCAGATTCGTTCCCTATTTTTCTTTTTACAAAACTATATAAATATTAATCTATTAGTACTAATAGGTTTATATGCTGAATATCTCAGGCATACTTGATCGTTCTACGGAAAAATGGCCCCGAAAAAATTTCCTGGTGTTCAATGATAATCCCTGCACTTTCCTCGAATTCAGGAACAAGGTTCTCATGTGGGCATCCTATCTTAGGAATAGTGGACTTAAGGAAAAAAGCATTATTGCTGTTTATTCAAGAAACAGGCCCGAAATGATCGAACTATGGATGGCAGCCAACCGTATAGGTGCTATTTTCTCCCCATATAATTTCAACCTCAAGATTGATGAGATAAAGACACTGGTAAATGATTCCAGGCCATCGATCCTCTTCACAGATGTTGCATTGGGCAATGGACTCGATACGAAGGTTGTGGAGTTCGATAAGGTTAAACTTTCAGGAACTGATGAACATTTCACCGGGACAAAACCCGATGATGTTTCCACTCTGTTATACACTTCAGGAACTGAATCCGCACCAAAGGGTGTAATGAATACGCATCTGAACTGGTATTCCGCTCTCATGAGTTCAATTCACGATCTTGACTGGAAACATGACGATATCTTCCTTTTAAGCATTCCCCTATATCATGTTGCTGGCCTGTACACATTCCTCGGTTTCATGAATGTAGGCGCAACAGTTGTACTCGAAGCCACACCAAATCCCACAGAGATAGTATCGCTGATCAATAAACACAGGGTGACGTATCTCATATTTCCTCCAACACTTTTCATCGGACTCTCACAGTTCGTGAAGGAACCTTTCAGATCTGTTAAAAAATGCATAAGCTTTGGAGCATTCATCAGTGAATCCCAGTTCGATATGGTATCGAAAATATTCCCGGGGGTGAAGTGGAGGAATTATTACGGAATGACAGAGACCACCCCAATGGGCACCACACTTCAGCCCGAGGATTTCGAAAAGAGGAAAGAATCCATAGGCGTGCCCCACATCAACATTTCAATTAAACTCATCAGGGATGATGGAACGGAGGCAAAACCGGGAGAAGTTGGAGAAATCCTGATGAAGGGGCCCACGGTTGCAAAAGGCTATTTCGGTGACAGGAAACGGACAAGGGCATCCTTTGATCAGGGCTGGATCAGATCCGGAGATCTTGCAAGAATGGATCAGGAAGGTTTTCTGTACTTCGTTGACAGGAAGAAGGATATTATCCGTACGGGAGGAGAGAATGTACCGTCTGTAGAGGTTGAGAGGGAACTCCTTGCACATGGAACTATTGCAGAGGCAGCGGTTGTAGGGATCAGGCATCCATACTGGCTTGAAGCTGTCACTGCCTTTGTTACGCCAAAAAAAGATCATAAGATCGATGAGGAACTGGTACTGGAATATCTTAAATCAAAGTTGGCAAACTACAAGATCCCAAAAAAAATCATGGTTCTTCAGTCTCTTCCGCATAATGCCAGCGGGAAAATACTGAAAAAGGAATTGAGGGAACAGTACAAGGATCTGTACCTGGATGCTCCCGGCAGGAAATGATCTTCATGGAAAAAATCACGGAAGGAAGAACAATCACTGAAACTGATATAGTGATGTTTTCCTATTTTACCGGTGACTGGACTTTTCTTCATACGGACAAAGAAGCATCCGCTAAGAGCATGTTCGGTGAAAGAATTGCCCATGGCTATCTTACCCTGTCAGTGTCACTTGGACTTATGGTAAGATCAGCAGCAATTGATACTGAGAAATTCATCGCACTGAGATCCATAGAGAATGTGAGATTCCATAAACCTGTGAAAATAGGGGATACCATAAAAGTGAACTATGCGGTCGGAAGGAAAGAGGAAAGGCCCGGAACAGAAAATGTTTTTATCTCAGCAAAGACATTCAATCAGCAGAATGAGTGTGTCATGGAATTCCAGACCATACATCTGGAAAGAAAGAGTGGGGAGGAGAATAAATAATGAAATCATACAAACAGATGAAAATTGATAAGAGAAGAGTGGCAGTTGTTGGAACGGGACAGACCAAATTTGAAGCACGTACGCCCAATAAGTCGTATTTTGAACTTGCCTATGATGCTGCAATGCCCGCAATAAAGGAATCCGGAATATCACCGGAGAGCATTGACTCGGTCGTTTATGGAATTTACAACGATCTTTTTGAAAGGCAGATAATGCCCGACACATACGTGCATGATTATCTCGGTATGTACGGAAAACCCGGAATAAGAGTCACAACGGGAGGTGCCACAGGCGGGTATGCATTCAGGGCAGGATATACGGAGGTCGCTTCAGGGCTTTCCGATATTACGATGGTCATTGGAGTGGAGAAGGCACAGGACTGTTATGACTGGGCCCAGGGGAAGGCCACACCAGAAGTGATAAAATCCATAGCATACAGTGCTGACATGACATGGGAATTCCCACTGGGGACTTCCGCTGCCTCATCCTATGCAATACTAGCTTCCGCACATATGAAAAAATACGGTACCACAGAGGAACAGGCTGCCCTTGTGAGCATAAAGAATCATGGCAATGCAATGTTCAATCCCTATGCCCAGAGTCCCATGAAGATCACAGTGGATGATGTGCTTCAATCCAGGATGATCTCGTACCCGTTCAAGATGCTTGACTGTTCCCTTTACACTGAAGGCGCTTATGCCCTGATCCTTATGAGCGAGGAAAAAACAAGGGAACTGGGCATTGTGGATCCTGTCTGGGTAATGGGTATAGGAAGTTCAAATGACAAATCATTCACAGGAGCAAGATCTGTGAAGGACCGGATGGGCAAATATGGTGACATAGCAGACCTTAGAAACCATTATGAGGCTGCCAATCAGGCATACCTCATGGCAGACATTGAAAACCCAATGAAAAGTCTGGATGTGGCAGAGCTGCATGATGCATTCACCTTCACTGAAATACAGGGGTATGAGGCGATGGGATTGTGCGGGAAGGGAAAAGGCGGAAAATTCATTGAAGATGGGATTCCACTGATAAATGGAGATCTTCCGGTTTCACCGTCAGGTGGCCTTCTTGGTGCGGGCCATGCTGTGGGGGCCACGGGAGTCATGCAGATAGGTGAAGTGGTGAATCAGCTCAGGCACATGTCCGGAAAAAGGCAGGTACAGATAAATCATGGTATGGGGCTGGCCCATTCCATTGGGGGCCCCGGTTCTTCCTACTGTTCTGTTTCCGTCATGGGGGTTGACTGAATTGAAGAACTCAACAGAAAAGGCAAAGGAAACCATAAAGAAGGAACTGAAATCAAGGCCTCTTGAAAGCATGATAGATGAGATCATTGCAGAAAGGCTGAAACCTGAACCATCTGTTCTTGGCAGGGGAGACTACTTTGAGATTCCTGATAAAATGGTGATGTTCTACAAATACAGCTATGGGGGCCAGTCGAAATTCTTCCATGAACTGAAAGAGAATGCAGTATTGTATGGTGCAAAGTGCAAGAGTTGCGGAATGGTCTATTTCCCTCCAAGAACCCACTGTTCAGAATGCTACTCGGAAACATCATGGCAGAGGGTCAGCAACGAAGGAATTGTGCTGTCATCAACAACTTCATGGTATGCAACTTCTGATTTCTTTGATGTTGTTCCGTATGCAGTCGGTTATGTGAAACCGCTTGATGCCGATACCGGAATTCTTCAGAGAATAGATCTCAGGGGAAAGGAAGTGATCGAACCTGGAACAAAAGTTACAGCCAGATTCAGGGAGAAGAGGATCGGAGTTGTTTCAGATTTCTGGTATGAGATGATGGAGCAGGATTGATGGTTCATTACCCTCTGCTTCAACAGATGGAGATAAACCTTCTTCATGAAGATCATGAAATGATCTTCTTCTATGACAGAAAATACAGAACATCCGAAATAGTGGAGATGTACAGATCCGTGGCCCGGTACCTGCTGGATCATGAAATTTCCAGAGGAGATGTTGTCGCAGTGGATCTTCTGAACAGGCCTGAACTTCTCATCATTATAATGGGATCATGGCTTGCCGGAGCAACTGTAACACCGATCAATGTTCACCTGAAGGATGAGGAAATCTCATATCAGCTATCTGATTCAAATGCAAAACTTGTTTTTGCGGAAATGCAGTTCAGGGACAGAATTGAGAATGCTGTCGGGAAAACAGGAAAGAATGTGCATATAGCTGCAATGGATTTTGACAGCACGGAATTATCCGGCACTCTTTACAGCGATGTTTTTCTGGGAAAACCCCCCGATAAAACAACCATTACGGACAATCCGGAAGATCTCTTCATCATATACACATCAGGAACAACAGGCAGGCCCAAAGGTGCAATACTCACATCACAGAATATTTTCAGCGAGGCACTTCAATTGCAGCATGCCATAAACCTTCAGAAAACAGACAGGATAATCATCATCCTTCCCCTATTCCACGTGAATAACCTGATGTTCAGCATTGCTACAATCCTGAAGGGTGGTTCAATGGTCATACTGAGGAAATTTGATCATGATGAATTTTTTGAATCTGTGAAAAAACATAAACCGTCCCTGTTCTCTGGCGTCCCTACAATATACAGAATTCTCTCCGATTCGGCAACAGAAGAAAACAGGAAATCGCTTTCATCATTGCAGATCGGGATCTGTGGAGCTGCACCAATGCCGGTGAAATGGTTTGATGATTTTGAATCGCAGTATGGCATCAGGATAATTGAAGGGTACGGAATGACGGAGGGTACAGTTGCATCCACCATAAATCCACGGTATGGAATGAGAAAAATCGGTTCCATCGGATTGCCTCTGCAGGGGCAGGATGTGAGAATTTTTTCAGATAATGATGAGGAACTGCCGCCCGGAAACGTGGGCGAAATCGTGATCAGGGGGCCAAATTTGATGAAGGGTTACCTGAACAGGAAGGAAGAGACAGGTGAAACGCTTAAAAACGGGTGGCTCCACAGTGGTGATCTTGGATATATGGACATCGAGGGATACTTCTATCTTGTGGACAGAAAAAAGGATATGATCATACGGGGAGGAGAAAATGTGTATCCAAAGGAGATAGAGAATATAATAAGCAGGATGGAGGAAGTTTCTGAAGTTGCTGTTGTCGGTAAACCTGACAGAATATACGGAGAAGAGGTTGTTGCATTCATTGTGAAAAAAGAATCTGGTTTGAGTGAAATCAGGATCATGGAATTCTGCAGGGAGAATATGGCTTTTTTTAAATCTCCAAAATCTGTTTTCTTTGTGGATTCTTTACCCAAAAATTCCATAGGAAAAATACAGAAGACTGAACTGAGGAAAATGCTGATACAACGAAACCACGAAAATGTGTCTTGAATAATCACCTAATCACAGTTGGTGGAGTCTGGTTGTGTCTTTTCCTCTTGGTCACTATTAATTGATCCAATCACTGAAACAGCGATTATCACCCCCAATATTCCATATATTTCCACGTAAGTTATTCCGAATGGCAATAATGGTTTGCTCATTAAACCCATAATTGATATAATGCTGAGACTTCCGGAATTATAATTTGCGACTTACAGATACCCGTTTGCAGGATCAAATACAGAATCCGAAGGGTCAAATTCATTGCCTTTGTTTAAAATATTTCCGTTCATAAGAGTGTTGTTTCCAAGAACAAGTGTACTTTTTACATATCCCGATTTTCCTGATTCTGATTAAACTGAGAAATGTCTACTCTGGGAAGAATATAAGGGTTAGTAAATCCGATTGAGCGTTCTCCTGGCACTGCTTGCAGGTGATGTGAATTATGATTCGCTGATGAAATATTTAAAAATGTGCTGTTTACCAATAAAATTGAACTCCAGAAAAATAAAAAGACAATCATCATAGTGCATATTTTTCATATTATTTTCTAAATATACTAATGTTTAAATAATTACCATTTCAAAAGTGATTTGCCTGATTATCGGTTTTAATATGGCAATTATCATCAAATGGTGAGTGTGTTATTTATGATTTTCTCCAAATATGAAAATCTTCAATGTACTCCAATGATCAATTATTTAATCACTAATATACGAGGTGTTCTTATTTTTTCAATGAAAATTTACCATTCAATAGTTAGTTTGAAATTGTCAGGCAAATTAAGCTCGTCGATCAATTTATATCTTATATTCAGCTGAATTGGCTGAATGAATTTACCCTTAATCTCAATAGGTTTACCTTCCAAACTGGCATTTCCCTCCCCAATAAATCCAAGGTACATTGGGTTCCCACTCCCACCTGCCCAGGTTCTCATATCCAACACTAATTTCGGCATATTAATCATACGGTTCATCTAAACCAAATATATTATACTGTTTCAAAAAAATAATTTATCTCGATGTTTAAAATTCATTTCTTCATCTATTTTTGTCCGTTCAACTATAATGTCACCAAATAGCTATTCGAATGATGACTGAAACATTTCAACTGCAGTATTTATGACAGTTGAGTGCTTTCTTACCGTCGGTTCGTATAATTTATAGAATATGGTATGATATTGGTGTATGGCCTCCCTTTTCAGGATAACCTTTCTGGGCACAGGTGGATCATGGCCCACGCCGGGAAGATCCATGCCTTCTGTTCTTCTCCAGGTAGATGATATCATAAGCCTTTTGGACTGCGGAGAGGGAACGCAGAAACAGATCATGAAAAGCGGGGTTTCATTCATGAAGATCAAACATGTGTTTCTTTCCCACCTTCATGGTGATCATTTCCTTGGACTCATCGGGCTGGTTCAGAGCATGTCCTTCAATGGAAGAACCGACGAACTCAACATATACGGGCCCCCCGGTTGCATATCCATTCTTTCAAGAGCCATAAATGTGGGATACTACACATTAAGATTCCCAATCAGAGTTCATGAACTCTCTTTCGAATCCAGTATGGAGATTGACGGTTTCATGATTCATGCCATGAGGGCAGATCATCCTGTACCTGCTGTTTCTTACAGAATAATGGAAAAGGATCTGGTCAAGATTGATCCTGAAAAGGCAAAAAAACTTGGTATATCATCCAGAAGGCTGGAAGAACTCAGGAGGAAAGGATCTATAGATCATGATGGTAAAATCATATCCCTTCCTGATGTTTACGGCGGTACAAGAAAAGGCAGGACTCTCATATATTCTGGTGATACCAGGCCTAATCCCAAAATGGTGGAATTTGCAAAGGATGCCGATGTGTTCATACATGAGACCTCTACATCTTCCGCACTTGAGCCAAAGGTGAATGAATTTGGCCACAGTTCCTCAAGGCAGGCAGCTGAGATTGCAAGAGATGCTAACGTGAAAAAATTCTACCTTTATCATTACAGTCCGAGAATTGAAAATACGCAGGAATTGCTCAGCGAGGCTAAGAATATATTTCAGGAATCGTGCCTAAGCATTGAAGGTCTTTCAGTTGAAGTTGAAAAAGGAAATATTGTTATTGAAAAAAATTTGTGAATTAATTCCCGGCAGCCATTGAGCTTGGGAGATTTCTTCCAAAAACGAATTTTTCAAAGACTACGGTGAGAATTAGAGAGAGCATGAAAGATACTGCATAACTGATGTCTACACCGCCTGTCGCACTGTAAAATGGTACATTTGCTCCGAAATAACTGGTTATGGTGTCCATGAATGGGTAAGATGCTGCTATTCCGATAATATATGAGAGAATTGGACTCCAGTTTATTTTTGAAAAGCTTGCCTTTTTCTTCACTATGAAAAATTCCGCTATCATAACACCAAGCCATGGAGTAATCCAGTAATCCAGAACAAGAAGGAATCCTTCAAAGTAGGATGAGAATGTGTTGAAAAATATGATTGAAAGAATTATTGCAATAATGGAAATGGCTGCGATTATGAAATTCTTTCCAAATGCAATCCCAATGGCTCTTGCAGACATGAGGTTTGAGTAAAGGTTGAGTGAATTTGCAGCAAGTCCACCGAGGAAAAATGTCATGGCACCTATAACCCAGAAGTATCCGAACATTTCAAGGTATAATCCGCTTGTAACGGAACCGTTGAGGTTCAGATAGGCTGCAGCCATGTATGAAAGAAGTTCCACTAAAAATGACGCAATTGCCGAACCCAATAGAGTGAAAATTGCGGAGTATATCCTGTTGTTGCCTGAGTTCTTTATGTATCTTGAATAATCTGAAGCATAGGGGCCCCATGACATTATGTATGAGAATGAGAGCATGAATACGGCTCCAAAATGAATTATGCTCCATGTTGTATTGGCTGTGAACACTGCATGTATTCCGGATGTGAAAATTCTTATGGCCATGTAAATAAAGAGAAATCCGAGGAAAATTGACATGATCCATTCAAATCTCCTGATGGATTTGTGCCCAAATCTGATTGTAAGATAGATGCACCCGAATGTTATGAATATTGCAACTAAATATATGACATTGTACCCGAATATGCTGAACCCGAAACTGTCCTGCCCTGAAAGAATGTAACCAAGTGCTCCAGCAGATATTATCAGGTTTACGGTAAGCCATCCAATTGTGTTTACGAATTGGAGGAGCGAAAATGCTTTTCCGCCGGAATTTCCAAAGAAATCCTTTGAAACTTCCATCTGTCCCTTGCCCGATACGGGGCCGATATAAGACATTACACCCACAAGTATTCCTCCTGCAATATTAGCAAAAAGGAGTGTCAAAATCATATCTATGAATGGAAGGGCATAATCTTGCTGGATAAAGACACCAAGGAAAAAATCCCCGACTGAAAGGTTCGATGCAAACCACAGGAAAAAGAGAAAAGATGGTTTGCTCGATCTTTTCTCATCCGTAGTGACGATGTCCAGAGTTTCGTCTGTTGTACTCAATTTACCTGAATCTAACATAATTTTCTGATGCCCCATTGTAACTTGGCATATAATTCATATTCTTTTTAAATAGTATTTATATAGGCATTCACAGCCATGGCACACGTACAGATGAAAAACTGTCAGTATTTTATATTTTGACATGATAACAATTCATGGCAAGCAAAGCTGTTTTTCTTATTGGAGCTTCAAGTGATATATTTGAATCCAGCGTATCATCCATCCTGAGAACTGTAGAAACTTTTGATATCGATCGAATTACAATTTTTTACTCAACTTTTGCTGGCAGATATATTTCTCCCATCAGGAATTTTTGCAGGGAGAACTCTGTCATTCAGAATATCAGGTGGGAGGAAATAGAACTGAATGAAAACAAATATGAGGAACAACTGAAGAATTCCCTTGATCAGAATACCATATTCTGCCCTACTGCAGGATCCAGATATTACACAATATCAGGCTCAGTTCTTGCACAATCCAAAGGTGCAACAATTGTCCATATAATGTTCCTGTATGGCCCCTGGCATGGAATGTATTATCCATTTGTCCCAAGATTCCTGCAGCAGCTTAAAATCATGAGCGGAAGTGTGCTGCCTTCCAAAAAAATAAAAAATGCCATATCAGAAGAACAGGCAGCCAACCTAAAGAAATACTGGGAAGATTCTTTTCGTTCAAGAAGCATATCAAGGAGGGCAGGAAGGGAGGCCCTTTCAATGAATTTGAATGATGCAAGAAATTACCTTACTAACGATGATATTGTGAACCTCCCTATTCTGATGAGCGAAGATGGAAATATCACAATAGGAAAGACTCAGGATGAAAAAACAAGCCTGAGGCTGAAGATATCGGACGATCCCCAGAAGTGCCATGTGGAATATGAAAATAATGGAAATTTCACAGGCGTATCCGGAAATGATAAAATGAACGATGAATTTATTGAATCCTTCATAAGGCGTGCCCTCTTTGGCACTGACAGTTCAAAATACCCTAAAAAAGAAAAGATATCCTGCGAAACGCTATACAGCATTCTCGGATTCAAATCTTTAAAAGCCATCAGCTTAGACCACAAAAAATTCAGCCTTGAAGAAATTTCTGCAGGCTCAAGGGGGATTATTGTGGACACGAACCTGGTATACAGCGGAATTCTTCTGGACAAGGACGTTAAAAAAATGATTCCATATTGCACATATGTCGAGATAGCAAACAGAAGAACAGATCTCCTCAAATCCAAGCCTGATACGCTGGATAAATTCTATGCTGATCTTCTGTGGGAATCTCTGACTGAACTGATGGAAACCAGTACAATTATACCTACTGAGACATTTTTCTGCGACGGGGTAATCCCCATGATCGACCCTCTTTTGATAAAAAATTGCGTTCTGCTCACACATGACAGTGGCGCCTATCACCACTGGCTCGAAATTTTCTCAGACAACACGAAGGTGTACAGGGCTTCATCGGCTAATGGCGATAACGTCGTAAGGCTCACTTTTGGGTTTCTTCTCCTTGCGTCACTGATTCGCAGGTCATCATAGGGCCCATGTTATTTTAACAGCCCTTCCAATGGAGAAAAAGATAATAAGATGATAAAATACCCTAATGTGGAACTCCAAAAAAAGATTGAGGCACTTCTCTTCGCCACAGATGATCCCATTGGCATAAAGGAAATGGCATCTCTTCTTATGGAAAATGAGGATGATATAAAAAAGGAATTGAGAAAACTTATGAAGGATTATGCTTCAAGGGATACGTCGATTTCCATATCAATAACAGGGAAGAAATACAGGATGACACTCAGGAAAGAATATGATTCTATAGCAATGCCAGTTGCAAGGATGGAGGTAACTCCCCAGCAGCTTAAGGCATTAACCGCAATATACAATTCTCCAAGGGCCCTCCGGGGAGCAATCAGGGACAGGCTTGGAGAAAAATCCGATGAGATAATTTCTGAACTCAAAAGGGCTGGATTCATAAAGATTGACAAATACAGGAATACTGAAATGTATGTTCTGACCAAAAAATTTTATTCTTACTTCAATATGAACCAGAAAAAATTAAAAGAAGAAATCAATAAAGCACAGGAAGGAGTAACTGATGAAAGCTAAAATAATGCTTATTGGCGGGGGAGGCAGAGAAGATGCTATTGCTAGAAAGATAGTTGAGAACGAGGGAACACTTATCAGCATAATGCCCTTCGAGAATCCTTCCATAATAAAATTAAGTGAAAAATACTTCATTGCGGGAGAAAATGATGCCGATAAGATAATATCGCTTGCAAAGTCTGAAAATCCGGATCTTGTATATGTGAGTCCGGATTCATTCCTTGATAAGCCCATTGTTGATGCGCTCCAGTACAGCAAGATCAGGGTCGCCTCTCCCGATTCCAAAGCGTTCCAGATCGAAAGCTCGAAAATTTTCATGAGACAGCTCATAAAGAGATTCGGCATATCCGGAAATCTGAAATATGACATTTTTTATGATGAATATGATGTGGAAAAGTTTCTCGGAAGCACCGACAAACATTTTGCCATAAAACCAGCAGGCCTCACTGGGGGCAAGGGAGTGAAACTCACAGATGTGCATTTTTCTTCCAGGGAAGAGGCAAAGAGGTATGCATCATCAATTATAGCGAAAGACAAGAAGGTCATTCTTGAAGAGAGAATCTCAGGAGAGGAGTTTTCAATTCAGGCCTTCACCGATGGAATAACATGCTCGTTCTTTCCCGTAGCGCAGGATTACAAAAGACTCAATGATGATGAAACGGGGCCAAATACCGGCGGAATGGGTTCAATAACGGGAAGGGACATGGGCCTGCCTTTCATAAGGAAAGACAGCGTTGAAAAAGCGAAAGAAATTGTCAAGAAGGTCATAAGCAGCCTGTATTCAGAAGGGTCAATGTTCAAGGGAGTCATATACGGCCAGTTCATGCAGACAAAAACCGATGTGAAAATCATAGAATTCAACGGAAGAATGGCCGATCCTGAGGGAATAAACTGTATGGCTCTTTTCGATGGTGATCTTGTGGACACGCTTATCTCCCTTGGAGACACAAACCTCCACACTGCTTCCATTCACTTCAAAAATAGGGCATCCGTTCTCAAATATGCCGTTTCTGAGGGATATCCGGAACACCCTGTTCCCGGAACGCTACGGATCAACAATTCTGACATCCCGGAGCATTTCAAGATATATTATGGCTCAGTGAAAGGCACAATGGAGGAGCCACAGATGACAGGTTCAAGAGGCATTGCACTTCTTGCCATGGCAGAGAGCATTGAGGAGGCTTCAGGAATTATAGAATCAAACCTCTGGAGAATTGAGGGAAAGTACCACATGAGGCATGGCATAGGCACTGCAGCCAGCCTCGGGAAAAAAATGGCCTGATCCTTTAAATTTTTATTTTTCCTATAATCCTTGGTTTAGAATTTGGCCTGATCAGCAGGTATTCTTTCTCCTGCAAAATTGGCCTGTCCACTACGACTTCACTACCCTTAAGGAATCCCCGCTGGTATCTCATGTGCCCTGCAAGAAATACCTCTCCATCTGTTCTCAGGGCTTCCGGAACAGCCCTGTGGTATATTATCTCACCCATGATGGAATCCACCGGTTTCCTCTTTTCTTCCTCAAGGATGCTTCCCCTTTCAAGTTCGTCCACATCCAGATTTTTCAATGCGAGTCCCACTCTTGAGCCTGCAGGGGCCTCATCCACGTCAATGTCGTTCATCTGTATGGATCTGATCTGCACCGTTTTTCCTGAAGGATTCAGGTACAGACTCTGGTGTTTCTCTGCCTTTCCCGAAAGCACAAAGCCTAGTGCCACCGTTCCAACACTTTTCACCTGGAAGAAATGATCTATGATTATGGATGTCTTTCCTCCGGTTTCCCATGAATGATTCCAAGGGAATGTGAGAAGTTCCATGGGCTTTCCGCTGAATCTGGTGTATTTCTCCATTATACTTCCCTTCAAAACCCTGTCGAGAAGGGATGATTCAATGTTGTTTCCCGGTATTATGTACCCGTTCTCCTTGTTCATCAGATCTGATGCGATTATGATCTCTCCAAGAGATCGATCAATATTGTTCACCCCTATGAGAGAACAGCGGGAGAGGAACATTGCATCGGTAAGGGATTGAATCTTGTCCGGGAACTTGTCCGGGGAGAATATGGTTGTTGTGTCATCCCCGTCCTTCCTTCCGTAGATTGTTATGTCACTCTCTGTATGCTTCTTGGCAATCTCCTTCACAACATCATTTGCGTCATATGAGAAATATATCTTACTGCCTGTCATTTAACATCTCCACCGCTTTTTTCAATATATTTACCGATTCTGTTGAATCGTTGGGAAGCGCGACTCTTCTGTATTCTATTCCCATCGCCCTAATCTGCTTTCCTATTAGAGTATCCATATCATACAGCACCTCAAGGTGATCATACAGGAAACCTGTGGGAACTATGGTTACCCTGCTGAAACGTTCCCTGTTCAGTTCATTAACCCTCTTCTGGATTGATGGCTCAAGCCAGTGGGTACCATAAAATCCCCTGCTCTGGAATGCATAAGTCCAGTTTTCAATACCTGAACCTTCCGCTATCTCTGCTGCCATGGATACAAAATTCATGTAATATTCCCTCTCATCCTGTACCCTGTGGGGCAGACTGTGTGCGGTGAATATTACCATGTCACTTTCTTTTGAATATGTTTTTGCAAGAGAATCTGTCCAGTACTTTGCCAGTTCGGGAATATTTTCCATGCCGTTGAGCGTTCTTACACTTACATGATCCGTTTCCCCCAGATTCTTCATGAAGGGCTCATTGTAACTTTTCATGATACTCCTGTTCCTTATGGGAAAAAGTGGCATTAGGAATACATCCCTGTATCCATTCTCTATGATCCGTGCTGCAATTTCAATCATGGAAGGTTTCCAGTGCTTGAAAGCAAGAAACACATCGGAATCAGACATCTGCGACTGAAATTTCTTCCTCAGATTTTCAAGTATTGCAGTCGAGGGCGAAACGTATCCGAATGCAGAGTATTTATTCATTGTTTCAGTTATTGCCCTTTCCGGGGGTTCCTTTCCACCGTATACATCCCTGAGGTATTCCAATATGCCCTCTTTGGAATCCGGGCTGCCATACCCCAGAAGCACAATTGCGGACTTCACAGAATCACCTTCTTCACTGTTTTTGTTATATCCTTCAGTGTCTGTATGTCTGTTCCTGGAAGCACTCCATGCCCAAGATTGAAGATATATTTCCTGTGATCCTTCATTGAATATACCATGCTTCCTGCAAGCTGTACTGCCAGTGAAGGATTGTGCTGAACAATGTCAGGATCAAGATTCCCCTGGATTCCGGTGTTCTCTGATCCGAAATTTGTAACTGGCACAGTCCAGTCGGGACTGATGAAGTCTGCGCCTGTCTTCATTACTGTTTTGAAAAAAGCTGATGTTCCCATGCTGAAATATATCACAGGGACATTTTTTGATCTGATTGCCTGCACAACAGGTGCAACTATCTGTTCAAGTATGGGCCTCGCGAGTTCAAAACCGAGCATTCCTATCCAGCTGTCGAATATCTGTATTGCATCTGCACCGGCCTCAACCTGTGCAATGGCATCTGACTGGATTGTTTTGGCAATGCTTTTAAGGGCATTCAAGGCATTTTCCCTGTCCGCGATAATTCTTGTCTTTGCGTCTTCCTTCCTGGCTCCATTGGAATAGCAGAATATTGTATATGGCCCCCCGGTGAATCCAATGACGGGAAGATCCGTGTGATTCTTCCTGAATTCCCGGATGGCATCTGCTGCAGGATGGAGAGAGCCATTGTTCGTATCTTTCCTTTCGGAGAATACGGGGCCCCTTCCCTCAACGAATTCTATGCTGTATCCCATGTTTTCCATAGGTATGGAAATGTCTGAAAAAATTATGGCAGCATCTGCACCAGTTTCCCTTGCTGCAACATATGAAATTTCTGATGCCCTGTCCGGCCTGTGGCACAGTTCCAGTATTCCCATTTCTTGCCTGAGGTCCCTGTATTGCTGGAGATATCTCCCTGCCTGCCTCATGTACCAGACAGGTGTGCTGCTGTGCTCTTCATTGTGAATTGCCCTGGTGAAATCATTTTCCATTATGGCTTCAACCTTCTCACCGTTCTTGGGTAAGGAATCGCATCCTTGATGTTTCCAAGGTGCATTATCCACATTGCCAGCCTGTCCATTCCAAGCCCGAAACCGGAATGCGGGATGCTTCCATATTTTCTCAGATCAAGATACCAGTAATAATCATCCTTTTTCAGGCCGTTCTTCTCTATCCTGTCAACAAGCTCTGCATAATCCCAGATTCTTTCACCGCCACCGATTATTTCACCATATCCTTCAGGGGCAAGAAGATCATGGCAGAGTATCTGTTTCGGATTCTGGGGATCGGGCCTGTGGTAGAATGTTTTCAGTTCCTCCGGGAAATGTGTGAGGAATAGGGGCCTTGTGAAGTTGGACATGATCTGTTTTTCCTCGTCAGCGCCCAGATCATCCCCGTATTTCAGTGGCATGCCATAAGAAGCAGACTTTTCAATAAGTTCACTGTATTTCATTCTGTGGAATGGCTGGAGAGTGTCCTCAAGAACCTTGATATCCCTTCCAAGAAGATTCAGTTCCTCATTGTGTTTCTCCAGAACTATCTTAACTATGTACTGGATCATCTTCTCCTCGATTTCCATCATCTGGTTATTGTCAGCCCATGCAACCTCTGCCTCTGCATGCCAGTATTCCGTCAGGTGTCTCCATGTCCTGCTTTTTTCAGCCCTGAAACTGGGAGATACCGTGAATACCTTTTCAAGGGAAAAAATGAATGTTTCAAGATAAAATTGTGTGCTCTGTGAAAGGAATGCGTCCTCTCCGAAGAAGGGTACCTTGAATAATGTCGATCCGCCCTCTGTGGCAGTTGATACCATCAATGGGGCCTGCACTTCATAATATCCGTTATCAATGAAGAAATTCCTGAATGCCTCGAAGATAGTGGATCTTATCTTAAGTTTGGCATTGAACTCCCTGCTTCTGAGCCACAGATGCCTGTTGTCAAGCTCAAATTCCTCTGATATATCCTTTGATACGGGGAAATTATCATTTCTCTGGAATATTGCGAATGAAGAAATTTTCAGTTCATAACCGGTAACTGCCCTGCTGTCCTCATTTACAGACCCCTTGATTTCCATGCTGCTTTCGATGGTGAGGGAAGACAATTGATCGAACTTTTCCTTCCCGAGATCTTCAAGCTTTCCCACGCATTGTATGATATTGCTGGAATCCCTCAGGATGATGAAGCAGATTTTGCTGCCTGTCCTAATTCTGTATACCCATCCCCTGATTTCCACCTGCTTTCCTGTACTGTCCGTGGAAAGAACAGAATTTATATTCTGCATAAAACAGTGATTCATTCAATCATTAAATATTTGCTTCAGAGATGCTTATGATCTCTTTCAGTAACCTGCCACTGAACTTCACGGGATATTCTTTTCCAGTCACTATGTCCTCATATTCAAGATGCAATGAATTCCGGATTTCTCTTACGCCTTCCTCGAAAACACGATCGTACAGATCTTCCTGCTTCATCTGCCATTTGACCTGTGAAACCAGTATCCTTATGAAACCATGAATTGGGGATTTGTCCCGGCATTTTCTCCATGGTATTTCCATGATCTCATGAGCCTCCCAGAATCTTTCCATTTCCAGCAACGACAACAATTTTTTGGAAAAGTTTTCCCTACTCAGGTTCTGCGTTTCTGATTCTGGATATGAAGTGAACAGGCTTATGGTTGAAAGTGTCCTGAAATCAACATCCGTCACTCCATCGAAAAAATCCGCCTCGGTTCCATACGTGGTTCTTCTGCAGATAAATTTTGATCTGAGGCTCAGCAGTGCCTTGGTGTTTGCTGCAGGAACCCCACAGATTAATCTCACTTCACAGTCCCCATGCTGTTTTCTCTGAGGTCTTCAACAAAAAGTTTTGGTATGCCTTTCTCGATCAGATAATCCCAGCCGGGAATCACTTTTCTTGCAATGGCGAGGACAATTATGTCCTGAAGGCTCATGTAACTTGTGGATGGAGCATAAGATGTCCCCAGAAGCCATGGCGGATAATGGAAATATTCCTGGAAATTGCCAGGTACTGCTTTTAAGAGGCAGTCTGTAAGTATGTCAGATATCCCGCTGTTGTAGTACCATTTCTTTATTCCCTGTGTCATGTAAACAGGCGGAGGGATGTATACCTTCCAGTTTACCCCATAAAGATGGATATCTCCCTGATACATCGCAGTTCCAGTGAATGGATTTTCTGCAATCTGGGTTGGCTTTTCTTCGATCCCGGTTCTCTTGTTTACAAGCCTGAGGTTAAGATGTGATTTTTTTGACATAAGATCAGCTATGGATCTTTCAAGCCATTCAAGCTCTTCCGTGGACAGGTTCAGGTCATTCTCTATCTGATCCTGAATATCCACAAGATCCTCAATGGTCGAATTGAGTATCAACTTAATGTAATAATCAGTTTTCCTGAATCCCATGTCACTCCCTAATTAAATAATGAAAAATTGTATTTAAGAGTAATGCAACTATGAACGAATTATATATGGGAAAATCAGAATGGCATATATATACATGAA
>JAKAPZ010000037.1 GCA_021822985.1 Thermoplasmata archaeon
ATTATTCGAACACATTTGAGGACTGGAACAATGGAATCTATTACACACTCATACCTGCAACTGCTCCATCTGAATTCTTCTATCTTTACGGAGGTGCATCCATATGATCAAATACGGATCATATTTCGCAATGCTGCTTTCCCTTCTTTCAGGCATAGTTATTTCCTTCACGGAATACTGGTATCTGATATTTGTCCCATTGTTCTTCATAGCACTGTTCTTTGCAAGCACAAAGAAATTTTCACTCCTGCTTGGAGTTCTTGGCTCATTGGGAATCCTTCTGCAGATATTTGTGTATAATGGGAATTACAGGCTTAATGAGGCTGCGCTCATCGGAAACGTTGCTGGAATACCCGGGGGAGCAGTTATTTTCCTTGCATTCACCTTCCTCTTCGGTTTACTGCTTGCTTTCCCCGGTGCACTTGCAGGCTATTCAGTCTCTCCTGCAATTCTCCCACTGATTGAAAAATCTCCAGAGAAACCTGCAGAAAAGGAAAAATCATAAGTTTTTAAAATTTTTTATAAATTTTTTTCATTCCCTGTTCATATGTTTTATATTTATTCCTGCAATTTCCGGGCATGGATTATGATGCCAGCATACTTGGCAGAATAAGGGACAGATTTTATTCCATGGGACTTGGGAATACGCCAGTTTTTCCAATATCTCTCAAAAATGGATCAACAGTATTTGCAAAGCTTGAGTATTTCAACAAATTTGGCTCAGTCAAGGACAGGGCTGCATTCTTCATGGTAAACTGGGCACTGGAGAACCACAGTGGAAATGCAAAAAAAATTTTTGTGGAAGGAACCTCAGGCAATACGGGAATTGCCATTGGGAATATCTGCAGGGAAATGGGCATCAAATCAAGGATACTGATCCCTCCGGGAACCTTTCCGGAGACCGTGGAGAAATTGAGAGAAAGCGGTGCTGAAGTCGTTTTGACCGATGAGGAGAAATCTGTCACAAGCACTGAAAAAGCCATAAAGCAGTCCATTGAGCTCATGAAGGAAAAACCGGAACAGTATATTGCTCTTCACCAGCATGGGAATGACATGAATTGGCTTGCGCATGTATATACAAGCGGGCCTGAAGCAGAAAAGCAGATAGGAATTCCTGATTATGTGTGCATATGCATGGGAACTGGCGGTTCCATTATGGGAATGGGCAGATATTTCAAAGAAAAAAGCAGCTCGGTGAGGGTTGTCATGGGCCAGGCAGATGGAGTAACATTCATCCAGGGCATAAGGAATTATGATAAGGCGAAAGACAGGGAGATCATTGACAAAAATATCGGGATCGTGGATTCGATCATTACCGTGACACAGGAACAGGCTCTTGAATCTGTCAGGGAACTTGCGGAAGAACATGGAATATTCGTCGGTGCATCATCCGGTGCTAATTATTACTGCGCAAGAATGCTTGCAATGAACTATCCCGGTTCAAAAATTCTAACAGTTTTTCCTGACAGTGGAACTAAATACAGGAATCTTTACTCTTCTGCAGGCATATTCACAGAATCTGAGTTGAATGGACTTTCCGACAGAGCAATGGAGAAAAAAGATTCATTCTTAACATGATCCTTTACTGAGGTCAATGGCAGGCCCGCCGGGATTCGAACCCGGATCATGGGCTCCGGAGGCCCATATGATATCCATTACACTACGGGCCTATTTCTTGTATCCAATCCTTCTCAGGAGGGATATTCTTTTCTCTATATCCGCTTCACTTTCAATGCCAAGTGGCGAATATCCGTCCACAACACCAACAACTCCTCCTCCCTGCTTATTCCTGTAGACCAGAACATAGAGCGGATTTGAAGTCGCAGCAAAAATTCTTCCCACCTCCTGGCAGTTCTTTATCTGGTTGAGTATGGATATGGGAAACACGTTTTCAAGAATAATGAGGAAAGTATGGCCCGCACCAATTCTCTTTATGTTTTCTGTTGCTATATCTATGAGTTTTTTATTGTTGCCGTCCCACCTGACAAGCCTGTCGCCTGAAGCTTCAGAGAATGCTATGGCATAGGAAGCATCAGGTCTTGAGGTAGCAATTATTTCCGTAAGGTCTTCCACTGTTTTGATAAAATGGGAATAACCCAGAATCACATTGCATCCTTCAGGAAAATCCAATTTTACTTCTTCAATCTGGGACATGATCACACATGAAACGGCATTATAATTCCTTTCTGTTTTCACTTGCCATTTCAGGTTTCTTTCAGAATGATTCAGTAGAAGCATCAGTATCTGTATGAAAAGTCACAGAGCAATATTCAACGCAGGGCATAAGTTGTTTAATTTAATGCAGGGGGTGACACCTCAATAGATTTTAGTGCTTTCCTCGCAATTTCCTTTTTTAAAAGGAAATGAATGCGTCATTATTGCTTAAGAACACGCAGATCATTATGTTTATTTAATACACACACATATATACACAGATAAACATGGGCAGCAGAAACATCTCCATTTCAGATGAGGCATATTCAAAGCTGAAAAGACTGAAAGGAAGGAACGAAAGCTTTACAGATGTGATTAATCGATTGACCAATAAAACAAGTATCCTTTCCCTGAGGGGAATTCTTTCACATGATGAGGCAGAATCTACGATTAAGAGAATCAGGGAATCACGGAATACAAGTGAAAACAGATTAAACTCTATTTCAGGAAAAATTGATGAGAAATGATCGCTGACACCTTTTTTTAATGGATCTTATGAGATCGGATAACGGGGCAATAAACAAGGTTCGTGAATTGGAAGATGCTGGTTTAACATGATCAAAAAAATATTTCCCAATGATCACTTCGGTGCATGCAGATTTGCATCGAACCATTTTCCTGATCCTAAAAGAAACAGAGAAACTGGAAAGGGAATGTCTTAAAACGGGATGAGTTGTAGACGCATTCACCTTCTCCGGCATGAAAATGCCCGTAGCGGTAAATATTCAATTGCCAAAAATGTGTGAATTTGAATGGGCGTTTTCAGTCGGAAAGCAATCACTTGAAACAGTATCATGTGAATTGTCATAGATTTGATGACATTTAACGGGTGAAAGTGGAATCGTAAGCTATTTTTCATGAAAATGTTAAATTCAACACTGTAATGTTGAATTAGAATGAATATCTATGAAGAAATAGATTCTCTTATTTCTATTGGAACAATAAAAGACGGGGAGGATCTGCAGAAGTTCAAGATAAGGCTTGCAAGGAAATATGGCATGGACAGGATACCATCCAATTCAGAAATACTCAATTCAGGATTTATTTCTTCAGGATCAAGGGATGTGCTGCGCCTCAAGCCCACAAGAACAATTTCCGGAGTTGCAGTGGTCGCAGCAATGACATCTCCTGAAATGTGTCCTCATGGAAGATGCATATTCTGCCCGGGGGGCATGGAAAACAATTCTCCACAATCATACACTGGCTATGAGCCTTCTGCAATGAGGGGCAGATCCAATAATTATGATCCATTCAGCATCACATTCAACAGGCTGAAGCAACTTGAAACAATTGGGCATGACACATCCAAGGTGGATCTCATCATCATGGGCGGAACATTCACCGCAAGGGACAGGGAGTATCAGGAATGGTTCGCAAAGGGGTGTTACGACGGAATGAATGGAGTCCAGGCAGGAACTATCGAAGAAGCAATGAGAATCAATGAGACTTCAGGACGGAGGTGCATTGGCCTCACAGTTGAAACCAAACCTGACTGGTTCATGGAGAAGGACATTGAACTTGCCCTGTCGTATGGAACCACCAAGGTAGAACTCGGAGTACAGATACTGAACGAAGAGGTGCTGCGCATAAACCACCGTGGGCATGGAATGGAAGAAATTGTAAGATCCACTCAACTTGCCAGGGACGCAGGACTCAAGATACTGTACCACCTTATGCCGGGCATGTACGGTTCCAACTATGAAATGGACCTGAAAAGCTTCAGGGAAATGATTTCAGATGAAAGGTTCATGCCAGACATGCTCAAGATATACCCCACTCTTGTGGTAAAAGGCACTAAGCTCTACAACATGTGGGAAAATGGGGAATACAGGCCCATGGAAACAGATGAGGCGGCATCACTCATAAAACAGTTCATGGAGGAAATGCCCCCATGGATAAGGGTACAGAGAATGCAGAGGGACATACCTGTAAACTTTATCGATGCTGGTGTGAAAAGAAGTGATATCAGGAACATAGTGGATGAAAAACTGAAGGAAGAGGGAATCAGAAGCATGGAGATCAGGGGGAGGGAGATCGGCTTCATTGAATCACCTGACGGGGATTTCAGGTTGACAAGAACTGATTTTACAGCTTCAGGAGAGAAGGAGGTTTTTCTCTCTATGGAAAATTCTTCAGGAAACATTGCAGCATACCTGAGGCTGAGAGATATACCGCAGAATTCATGGTATGAACATTCAAGGGATTCAGGTATGATAAGGGAGATCAGGACTGTCGGAAGGACAGTTCCCATAGGTTCCCATGATGCCAAAAATTACCAGCACAGGGGATTCGGAAAACTTCTCATCAGCGAGGCAGAGAGGATCACATCTGAAGAATTCCACAGGCCAAAGATACTGGTGATAAGCGGTGTTGGAGTGAGGGAGTATTTCAGGAAACTTTCATTCAAAAGATACGGCCCCTATATGGGTAAGGAACTATCCTGAAAAATTCTCTATTTAAGTGTTCCGCATAACGCTAATATAATGCCGTGTTATAAATGCGGGAAATGTCATGGAACAATATCTGGCTGATACCAATAGCGGCAGTTGTGCTGTTATCTAGTCTTTATCTGGTATGGTCAATGATAAGAGTTGAGAAATTATGAGTTCATCAATTTCATCGCAGGGTAATTTCTGGTCAAATTTTTTCGTTGTGGACAGGCTTGTTTCAGGAGCGATCATCATTCTTCTCTATATCGCAATCATAACAATTTTCGGTTATATCCTTTCACCATATATTAGCAAAATATACGCTGGCGAGAATACATGGTTCAGGAAATACAGTGAACCGCTAATCACATTTATAGAGAGGGCCGCAGGAATCGACAGAGAGAAGAGATACACATTCAGGTATTATTTTGGTTCGCTGATCTTTTTCAATTTTATTGTAGGCCTTTTCTGTTTCCTGTTTCTTATACTTCAGGGAGAATTTTTCGCTGCACCGGGTCAGAGGCCCATGAATCCATTCCTCGCATTCAACACTGTTGCGAGTTTTCTCACAAACACCAACATTCAGAATTATTCAAGCCCTTCAAGGCTCACTTATCTTGACATCACAGTGGTCATAATCACACTGATGTTTGTATCAGCAGCCACTGGATTCGCTGCATCAATGGCCTTTGTAAGGGGTATCCTGAGTGATGATGGAAGGATAGGAAACTTCTTCCATGATTTTCTCGTTTCACTGTTTGATCTCATTCTTCCCCTATCGCTGCTTGCCACTGTGCTCCTCATTATTTTCGGAGTTCCGGATGTGACATACTCCAATATCACAATACATCCTTTCTTTGCAAAATTTACCGTGAATATACCTATAGGCCCAATCGCATCACTTGAAGGCATAAAGAACATTGGTACCAATGGTGGCGGATTCTATGGAGCAAATGCAGCCTATCCTTTCGAAAATCCATCATGGATAACCAATCTCATCGAAGAGGTCGCCTTCACCATCATACCTGTGGGTTCCATATTTGCCCTTGGAAGGGTTCTGGGAAACAAGAAATTTGCCAGAATGCTTTATGGCGTCATATTCACCATATTCATGCTCAGTGCACTTCTGACATTTTTTGCTGAATTTGCAGGCATCCCCTCTTTTTCCATGCTTGGAATAAATTTCGGAGGAAACTATATCGGGAAAGAGACCGCACTCGGACTGTCGCAGAGCTCAATATTCGCTTCAGGGGCCACATTGACTTCCACCGGAGCTGCCAATTCTGCCCTGATTGATTACACTCCTGCAGGTATTCTTGGTATACTCTTCCCCATGCTCCTTAACGATCCGCTGGGAGGCGTTGGGACGGGAGTGCTCAACATATTCTCCTACGTGATATTCACAGTTTTCATTGTCTCACTGATGGTGGGAAAGCTGCCGGAACTGATGAGCCTGAAAATTGAATCAAAGGAGATCAAATATTCAACATTCACACTGATAATTCATCCCATTCTTATCATCATTCCAATGGGGATTGTGCTTCTTTTTGGCCCCGAACTGATGAACAGCTTCATCAATACCCGACCTGACCAGATAACCCAGCTCCTGTATGAATTTGCATCTGCAGCATCCAACAACGGTTCTGCCATGGAAGGGTTTACCGTAAATACACCTTTTTACAACACATTGATCGGTATACTCGTCATACTGGGAAGATACCCGATCATTGCTTTCCAGTTATTGATTGCTCAATCATTTTCCAACAAGAAACCGAAGGTTCAGTATGGAAGGGGTGTGGATATAGGATCTTTCTGGTTTGGATTCATGCTTCTTTTCACAATGCTTATACTTGGACTGATCTCATTTTTCCCCATACTTTCAGCGGGCCCATTGCTTGCATGGGGTAAGGCTTTTTCCTTATTCATGGAGGGATTGGCATGAACAGGTATCTGGAATATTTTTTAAACACCATGAAGAGCTTCAACCCGGTTCACCTCAAGAATAATCCGGTCATGTTCATCACCGAGATCGCTTTCCTTGTTTCCATCTTTGTAATTGCTTTCGGAAACGAATACGGGCTTTCCACGACTGGAAATTATGTTCCGTTCTATGCAGCAGTCCTGGTTCTGCTATTTCTCACAATATTTTTCTCAAACCTTGCAGAATCTATTGCAGAGGGAAAGAGCAGAGATATAACAAAATCCCTCAGGGAAATGAAGAAGGAAACAGTGGGTAGAGTTTTACAGGATGGAACCGAATCAATGGTGAAGTCATCCGATCTCAGGAAGGGGATGATTGTTGAGGTCAGGGAGAATGAAACTGTACCGACAGACGGGGAGATCATGGAGGGCAGGGGAAGGTTCAACGAATCATCCATTACCGGTGAGTCAAGGCCCGTATTCAAGGTACAGGGAGATAGTGTCACTGGCGGAACCACTATAATAGATGGGAAAGTGAAGATAACCATCACTGCAAATCCGGGGGAGACTTTCCTTGATAAGATGATAGGAATGGTGGAAGGAGCGACACGTTCCAAAACACCAAACGAGATTGCACTCTCAATTCTTCTTTCAGGGTTGACACTTTCATTCCTTATTATTGTCACTTCGATGTTTTCCCTTGAAATATTCCTGACATCCAATGCAAACATAATATTCCTTGTCATTCTGCTGATCTGCCTTATACCTACGACCATAGGGGCCCTTCTTCCTGCGCTTGGAGTCGCAGCAATCAACAAGGTATCACAGTTCAACGTGATTGCCAAAAGCGGAAGGGCTGTGGAGAATGCCGGAGATATAGACACCATAATTCTGGACAAGACAGGAACGATCACCATTGGCGACAGGGAAGCATTCATGTTCTACACGAACAGGGGTGTAAAGGATGAAGATTTCTACACAAAATGTTACCTGAGTTCTATGTATGATGAGACAAAGGAAGGCATATCTGTCATCAAGAAGATAAAAGACATGAACCATGAAGTTGTGGACGATATAGCCAGAGGGTATGAGTTCATACCATTCACATCAGACACAAAATTCAGCGGCGTCAAGAGGGGAAAGGAATTCATATACAAGGGTTCACCAAACGCGATCTGGGAAATTGTCGGTTTCAGGGATAATTTCATAGATGCAATATGTGCTGAAATCTCAAGCAGGGGGGGCACTGCCATGGTAGTAACCTCCGACACCGGGGTTGATGGTGTGATAGAGTTTAACGATATTCTGAAACCATGGATAAGGGAAAGGATCGATTCCCTGAAATCCATGAGCATAAAGCCCATAATGTGCACAGGCGACAATGAACTCACGGCCAAATACGTTGCAGCAGAGGCAGGAATAGAAGAATTTGTCGCAAACAGCAAACCACAGGACAAATTCAAAAAAGTGGAAGAGGAAAAATCATTGCAGAGGATGGTTGCCATGGTGGGGGACGGCACTAACGATGCCCCTGCACTGGCGAAGGCAGATGTCGGGTTTGCAATGAACAGTGGAACTCAGGCAGCAAAAGACGCAGCGAACATGATCGATCTTGATAACGATCCGACAAAGCTGATGGATGTCATTTTTCTGGGAAAGCAGATCCTGATCACAAGGGGGGCCCTCACAACCTTCAGCATTGCAAATGATATCTCAAAATATTTTGTGATCATCCCTGCCATATTCTACGTATTTCCATATCTTTCATTCATCAACATACTGGGATTCACAAATCCGCTCCTTGCGCTGACATCTGCACTCATATTCAACACATTCATCATACCTCTTCTCATACCATTATCCATCAGGGGTGTGAAATTCAGGCCTTCAGGGGTAAATGATCTTCTCAGGAGGAATATACTCATATACGGAATGGGGGGCATCATCCTGCCATTCATCGCAATAGGGGCAATATACTATATTTTAGCAGGGGTGGGAATTGCATGGTAAAAAATAAAGAATTTTTAAACCTTATCAGGAGTTCATTTGTTCTGCTTGCAGTGTGCGTGCTCGTAATGGGATTTGCAATACCTACTGCAACATCCCTCATAGCAGAAACAATTGATCCCGGATCTGCAAACGGAAGCCAGATAAACTTAAACGGAACCATATATGGATCATACTATCTTGCACAGGCATTCAACGAAAGCTATTTCTTCCAGCCAAGACCTTCCGCCATAGCCTATAATCAAACCGCCTCGGGATCTCCCGGATGCTCTCCAAACACAGATCAATCCATCAATCAGACACTTTCAAACATAAACCAGTTCGAGAATATGAATCCAAACGTGACGATTTCAAAGATACCTGGTGAGATAGTGATGGATTCTGCTTCAGGACTTGATCCAAACATACCTCTCAAAGCTGCAGAACTTGAGCAGGAAAGGGTCATACAGTCTATATATCAGCTTTCAGAAAAGATCAACAGGGTAGTTTCGGATAAATCCATAACATCCTTTGTGATGAATCTTGTAAACAATACAGAAAAGCAGGATTTCCCGATTTTCGGTTCGTACTATGTGAACGTCATGGTACTTGATGTGGGTATACTGGAGTTCATGCTTCAGAATGGAATGATCAGCCAATCACAGCTGAACTGATCATCTCTTCACAAGTATGGAGTCCTCGGCAAAATCTTTTATTATTCTCTTGATGTCACTATTTATCCTCACATTGTTGTATTCGTCAGATCTGACTCCAAGCACAATGCAATCCGCCCCTGATGTGTATAGGGCCTGCATGGTGGTATCCCTTACGCCATCTGTGCTTTTAATGATAACATCGGTCGTGACTTCCAAAGCTTCCCATGGTTTCTCTTCCATGAACGCCTTGAATCCATGAATCTTCTTCCTGTCAAAATTTCTCATATCGCATATGGTCAGTTTAGCACCTTCGGAATGGGCCAGAAGCACGGAAAGATATACTGATTTCCTTGTGTTGAGCCTTTCGGTTATGGGCACAAATATATTCTTGTAATGTGTCGGCCTTCCCACAGAAGATATCATCGCAACTGTCCTGCTGGTTTTCTTTATAACTGTATCCCCTATTGAACCGAACAGTGATGTAGAAACGCTCTTCCGTTGGCGGTGGCTCATGAACGTCAGGTCATAGGGCTTGCTGTTCATCTCCTTCAATATTCCTTCCTTTACGTTTTTTGCGCTCTGTATCCTTGGAATAGACTTAATTCCCTTGGATGTGACCTCACGGTGCGCATTCATAATAATGGCTATCTTGTCGCTCCACGTGATCTCCTTCACTTCTTCCTTAATTGTGAGAAAAGTTAGTTGGGAATTATATTTCATTGCAAAACTGAAAGCAATTTGAAAAGCCTTTGTTGAACTGCCTCCTTTTGCCATAGGCACCAGAATCTTTTCGGGTATCTGAATTCCCAGTGATTTTTCTTTTATCACATATACATATGTAATATAAATAATAAAGCTTTTCGTCTATTAATATAATAGATTTAATAATATCAAATTTCACAACATTTAATTTAAATTAATAAAATATTAAAAAAATTGAATCGTGGTATTGAATAGCATGCTATTTTTTAAATGGATTAGAATTCTTATTTCATGAAAACATTTACGTGCCTTTAATGATACGGTTTTATGGAATGTCTCATCATAAATGATGGCATAATACAGGGTTATGAAAGGAAAAGCCAGCTGGTTCGCTTCCCTGAGGACGAGGCATTCGTCATAGATATGGATGCAATCACAAAGTACAAATTCAATTATAATGTGTATGGCGAACTTTCGAAATATATAGAATTCACGCTCATGGCATTGCCATACACTGAAAGTGATTTTATAGATATCCTCATGGCAGGGGCCACAAGGGTAGTGGTAAACAATACGATACCGGATAAAACACTTGAAAAATTCATGGATCTTTCAGAGGAGATTGTGATGAACTGCCAGTCCTACACAGATGTGGCACGATTCAGGAGAATGTCAGGAAACATGTTTCTCTCCTGCAGGCTTTTTGACAGAAACGGGCTCTACTTTTACTATGGGCCATTTGAAAAAGAGGACGAACATGTCATATGGCTGCCGGCATTCCCTGAGAATTTGAAGAATAGTTGTTAAAATATTATGTTTTTTGCATTCTTAAAAAAACAATAAATAACACTGTAGAATATGTTTGATCAACAATGTCAGGCATAAGCGTGAAAGCGGGTGGAATTTCCTTTGAAACACCGGGAATTCTGGCATCCGGCATACTTGATGAGAATGGATACACCATGAAAAGAATTCTTCAGGAAGGGGCAGGCGGGGCAGTCACCAAATCCATAGGAATTGAGGAGAGGCCCGGATATTTGCCACCTGTGGTTTATGAAGCACATGGCGGAATAATAAATGCAATGGGCCTCCCAAATCCGGGAATAGGAAACTTTGGCGATGAAATATCAAAGGCAAAAGAATCTTCAAAGCCCGTAATAGGAAGCATTTTCGCTTCCACTCCTGAACACTTTTTGAAACTTGCAGAAAAAATGGTTGACTATGGTGTTTCAGCCATCGAACTGAATCTGTCATGCCCTCATGTCAGTGGATTTGGAGCGGAAGTGGGCAGCGATCCTGCCCTTGTTAAGGAAATTGTGAAGACACTGAAGGGTTCAATCGATATTCCCATATGGGCAAACTCAGCCCCA
>JAKAPZ010000038.1 GCA_021822985.1 Thermoplasmata archaeon
GATGTGAAGGAATCCATAGAGATGCTGGACAGCCTTTCAATACACGAGATGATGTCAATAGCAGATTCGCTCACAGATATCCAGATCGGAAACAGGGTGACTTTTGCAGTTTCATATAACATCAACTACAGCAATTACTGTGCTGCCAGCTGCCCAATATGTGCATTTTACGTTCCGGCAAAGATAAGGGGAAAAACAGATCGCGGATATGAACTGACTGTTGATGACGTGAAGAACGAACTGGAGAAGGCAAAGGCATTTCATCCCACAGAAATCCACATGGTTGGTGGCTTCAACCCATTTCTTCCTTTAGAATATTATGAAGAGATCTTCTCAACTGTACGCAAATATATGCCGGAAAGCACCCTGAAGGCACTCACAATACCGGAGATATCGTTCATTGCCAGGATCACAGGCAATTCGGTGAAGGAGACAATCGAAAGACTCCATTCAGCAGGCATGCAGGCACACACAGGCGGAGGAGCGGAGATTTTTGATCCTGAAGTGAGAAAGATCATAACCACGCCTGAAAAAATAAGCGGCGAGGAATACCTCAGCATTGCAAAGCTTCTTCATTCAATGGGCATCAGGGGAAATTCCACGATGACATATGGCCATGTGGAGAAATGGAATCACATAGCTGATCACATGATAAAACTGAGGGATTGCGAGAATGAATCGCCCGGGTTCCTGTCATTTATTCCATTGAAATACAGCCCTGAAAATACTCCGTTGCTGAAAATGGGAATGGTGAAGGGGCCATCTCCAGGCGACAAAGATCTGAAGGTGATAGCTCTTGCAAGGATTATCATGGGAAATGCCATAAAAAACATAAGCGTTTACTGGGTTGCCATGGGAAAGGGAATTGCCCAGATGGCCCTGACAGGAGGCGGCAATGATCTGGTGGGAACAGCCGTGAGCGAGAAAATATTCGGTGCAACCAACAGGCATGAGCAGACAACAGTGGAAGAACTATCATCCATGATACTGGAGATAGGAAAAATACCTGCCAAGAGGGACACTTTCTACAATATAAGGGGATATTTCTGAACAGCATTTCCCTGATCAATCTCACGCACAGCATTCCTCTCAGGGAGCATTTGAAAGAAGCAATATCTGTGGAAAGCCATGACACAAGGGAAAACCTTTCTCTGGTAATGTCCGGAAAGGTGGATTATGCAATGGTCTCCATCGTTGATTATTTCAGGAATGCAGATGCACTGGATCTTGTAAGGGGGCCCACAATAACGGGTCTTGGGCATTCAATGTCCAATCTCCTGATTTCAAAGGGTGATGATCCCCGTGACGGGATGAAGATAGGGATCACAAGCCAGACCGAAACCACTGCTTTTTTCCTGAGGCTGATCCTGGATAAAACATTCCCAAATTCCAGACTGGTGAGAAGCAAGTATTCAGATGCTGCCTCAATGCTAAAGGAAAATGATTTTGCCCTGGTCATAGGAGATATGGCTCTCTCCGTTTTCAGCACATCCTTCAGGATCATTTTTGATGTAACTCACATGTTCAGCAGGCTTTACAATATTTACAGTATTTATGCAGTCACAGTGAAGAAAAAAGGATCTGATTCATCAAATATCTTTCCGGTTGATTTCAAAGTGACTCCATGGGAAAAGAAGAAAATTTCTGCCAGTATAAGGGACAACGTTCCTTCCGGAATCCTGCAGAGATACTATGAGGTCATAAGCTATGATTACGACTCTATAATCCATGAGCATATTGGAAAACTTGAGAAACTTTATTTCATGAACAGTGGCAGAATTTTTGAATCGTGAAATATCATTTATTTGAAATTCTGCCCATATACAGGTATTTTTGAGCAAAACTTGGCAAAATTTATTAAGTGTGTTATCCTTGCTTCTCATGTTCCACGATAAGTTATCTAAAATTGTAGAAGGATTGACCTTTGATGACGTACTTATTTTACCCGCAAAATCCCTCATAGAACCATCTATGACTGATGTTACTACAAGGTTTTCGAAGAGGATCAAATTGAATTCACCAATCACAAGTTCTCCCATGGATACTGTCACTGAATGGAATATGGCAGTTGCGATGTCAAGGGCAGGCGGGCTTGGAATAATTCACAGGAACATGTCCAAGAATGAAGAAGCTGCCATGATCAGGAAAGTGAAAAGAGAGGAGTCCATAGTCATAAGAAATGTTCACACGATTGATCCGGAAACTCCTGCCAATGTCGCCCTCAATATTATGGATGAGAAGAATATAGCAGGATTCCCTGTTATTGAACATGAGAAACTTGTAGGAATCGTCACAAGAAGAGATCTGGGGTATGCACAGAAGGATGGCACAAGAGTCAAGGATATAATGACAAAGGATGTCATATATGCTGAAGAAGGCATATCTTCAGATGAAGCGTCAATGATCCTTTTCAAGAACCGTATCGAAAAACTTCCTCTCGTGGACAAGAAGATGAAAGTAGTGGGGCTGATAACATCCAAGGACATTTTCACAAGGAAAAGGTTTCCACTTGCCACAAGAGATGATGAGGGGCAATTGATGGTTGGGGCTGCTGTTGGACCATTCGACATTGACAGGGCACTTCTGGTGGAAAAGGAAGGTGCTGACGTCATAGTCATAGATACCGCTCATGCGCACAATGAGAATGTTCTCTCTTCCATAAGGGCAATGAGAAAGAAAATAGATGTGGATATAGTTGTTGGAAATATCGCGACAGCACAGGCAGCAGAAGATATAGCTTCATGTGAAGTTGACGGCATAAAGACAGGAATTGGCCCCGGTTCCATATGCACAACGAGGGTAGTTGCAGGTATTGGAGTTCCCCAGATCACCGCGATCTCAGACACAGCTGATATTGCATCAATGCATGACATCCCGATCATTGCAGACGGCGGAATACGTTTCTCAGGTGATATTGTTAAGGCGATTGCAGCGGGTGCAGAATCTGTCATGATTGGTTCACTTCTTGCCGGAACAGATGAAAGCCCTGGCACAGAAATGATAATAAATGGAAGGAAGTATAAAACATACAGGGGAATGGGCTCGCTTGGTGCAATGGTGAAAGGCTCAGACAGGTACGGAAAGTTCAGCGGAAGCAAATATGTGGCAGAAGGAGTGGAAGGAGCAGTTCCGTATAGAGGAAAGGTTGAAGAGGTGCTGTACCAACTGGTTGGAGGAATAAAGGCAGGAATGGGATACTCAGGATCAAGGAACATTGAGGAACTGAGAAAGAACACAACATTCGTCAAGATCACGAACAGTGGATTGAGGGAAAACCACCCGCACGACATAAAAATAATTTCAGAGCCTCCAAATTACCAGCTCTATTCCAACTAATTTTTTTTTAAAAATTAATTTTTTCACACGTAACCCATTTCTACCCATCTGTAAATGCTATTCTGCCAGTATGGCTTGTTGTACATTGATGCAAGGATTATGATCAGGGCTGCAGGGATTATAAAAAGGAAGGTAATTGGAAATATCATAACAAGGAAGATAAAGAAAAGCATGAAAAGTGAAATTGGTACAGTCATGAACTGTGAAGAATTGTAGATAGAGGGAAGAATGTCTTCCTGAAGCACCTGATACGGTTTCCTCAGTAGTGTAATTATAAAATTTATTCCTGCAAATGAAGGCACAACAAAGAGGAAAAGGATGGGAACGGAAAAAGATAGAATTCCGGAAAAATCAAGTAGAGCCGATACCACAGCGAATGGCAGCGAAACAAAGAGTGCCTGAAGAATCTTCGAGATCATCAGCAACCTCATGTAAGACTCAATGGACATTGCGCTCAGGGATAGCCACGCTCTTTCCTTTGAAAGGGTACCAGAACTCATGGCCATGATCAGGAACCATGAAATGTATGATGTTGCGATGAAAAGCTGGAAACCATCTTCTCTGATATAGAAAAAACTCACAGCAAAATATGCGGCTGCAAAGATACACATCACAAAAAACAGGCGATAAACACTGACTCTGTTAACACTCACCCTTATATTTCCAACACTGGATACCCTGCTTGTGAAGTCAACCTGCATAAAATTCAATTTCAAAATTGCTTTATTTCTGCCAATTCCCGTAAACGTCTGGCTTCGCGAGAAGTTGTTAGAGTTCCTTGAAGAAAAGGAATAGAATCTGAATGGAAGTGATTCTGCATTTATGCTTATAAATGCAAAGGCGGTTGTGGACACTGTAACTGCGAGAATCACCTGCATGGATAACAGTGAAGCAGTTCCTCCGTTCAGGAAGGATATGGGCCCAAAGCCATATCCAAAAAATGATGACAGAATCCATAAAGTTTCGATTATGCACACAGGGATCTTTATCATCGGACTTTTTCCTGCCATGTTCAGACTCATTGAAATTGGAAGCAGTGCCATGCAGATCACGGAAATGATTCCTGAAACAAGATAAAGGGGGTTGCCAATAAGAAGCAACAGGTAGACAAATGTAGCTGAAAGAAAGATCAGGGATGAGGCAAGGGCCTGTGCAAGGTAAAAGGTAGGGATGAGATCCCTGTTCCTGATTGCAGAAGTGAATAGAAAATCCCTGTCAGCTTCATTGATGGACATGCCACCCATGTATGTGGACGGGACAAGGAAAATTAAGAAGATAAATCCAAGGTAATATTTGGGGATGAACAAGCTTGATGCAAGTCCCATCCAGATGGCAAGGATAGAGTATACGAAAACCAGTGTTATAATTATTAGGTATGATCTTGAAAATCTTGTCCTTATTAGCAGAGTGAGAAGTTTAAGGAACATTTTTCATCAGTTCCGATACAACATTTTCCATCGATTTTCCGGTTCTCTCCATTTCTTCCAGTTCTGCAAGCTTTCCATCCCAGATTTTTGTCCCTGATGAAATGATGATAATTCTTTCTGTCAGTCTGCGGGCTATGGAAAGAATGTGTGTGGAAATGATAAAGGAGCTATTCATGCTTTCAAAATACTGAAAGATGATCTCCTGCGTAGGTATATCCAGATAATTGAGGGGTTCATCCATCACACAGAATGAAGGTTCGTGTATAATTGAAAGCGCAAGGCACAGTTTCTGCTTGTTGCCCCTTGAAAGCGAAAGTGGCTTCTGTTTTTCATAATTCTTGAGCTGGAGATGGTAAATGAGATCATCGACCCTTGTCTCAAGATTTCTTGTCTGCCTAATGGCCCCTATATATTCCAGGTTTTCTCTGACAGAAAGATTCAGGTATGGGCTGGGATCCTCAGGGAGATATCCAATATGCTGCTTGGCAGAAAGAGAACTTGGCAGCTGGCCATATATCCTCACATATCCCGCATCCGGCCTCATCAGGCCACTGATAATTTTCAGGGTTGTGGATTTCCCTGCGCCATTTTCCCCAAGTAGTGCTACCTTTTCCCCATTTTTTATCTCAATGTTAAGACCTTTCACTGCTACATTTTTTCCATAGGATTTTGATACATTGCGAAAAGATAAAGGCATCTGTGCCTGGAATGGGAATTCCGCTTTGGTAAATTCCATACCTTTGTTAATCATGATCAGAATAAAAACTTTAAGAAAATATTGCATTCTGTGAAAAAATGTTTATATTTTATGTTGTCTCCATCGCAGGTATGCCATATATTTTCAGATCGTCTGTGTAGCCATATATTTCCCTGAATATATACAGTGCAGCAAGCAAACCTGCAACCGGGGCCAGTGCCACAAGGAGGGTTGATTTTCCGAGGCCGATGTATGATACCAGTGAGGGAAAGAATGTTATGGAAAGAAAAGCAGGCAGTTCGGAAATGAAGTTCGTTATTCCTACGGATCTTCCTCTGTATTCTGTATGGGAGACAAGAGCCTGTGAGGTGAGTATGGGCTGTGAATTCCAGTGATTGCCCCAGACAAACATCACCATTGAAACTGGCACAAGGATATACTGCTTCTCCATAATGAACACTCCTGAAAGAATAAGGGAGACAACAGTTATTATGTACCCTATGTAGCTCAATTTTCTCAGGCCCATTAATGGAAGTAGCTTTGGCCCAAGATAGCCAGACGGTATGCCAAAAGCATATATCCCTATTATTATAAGTTCCCTTGAGAGCGGTGTAGATATGTTTAGGTTCATTATTATTTGGGGAATGAAGAATGCGAAGGTACCTACTTCAATCGTGCTTGCAATTCCAGAAATCCATGTGAACACAGTCGTTTTCCTTTTGATTCCATCAGCAAGGATGTCAGAAACTTTTTTCTTTCCAGTTTCATCCCTCACTGAAATTTCCTTCCACAAGCCAGTTTCACTTATTCTAAGAGACTGGATAAGGCCTATTGAGGCTGGCAATACCGAAAGAATCAGTGGATATTTCCATATTATGTCCTGAGCTTCGTTTATGTATATCAGGTACAGAACTATGAAATTTATGGAAAGGATGGAAAATGATGCCATGAGAGTATTCATCGCTCCTGTGAATTCTCTTTTACCGGTGGCAGAAGATTCCATTATATAAGCATAAACATTGGCAATATCCGCTCCAACAGCAATACCCGCAATGAACCGCGTGAGAATAAAGAAAGTAAAGTCAGGTGAAAATGTGGACGCTATAGCAGCAACAATAAACACAATCATGTCTGCCTGAAATATGATTTTCCTTCCAAATTTATCAGTGAGGTATCCGCCAATCAGTGAGCCAATTGCCGCACCGCCAATGACTACCGCAGTTGCCAGTCCAAATGAGAAATTATCAAGATGAAAATAAGTTCTTACAAAGACATTGGTCTGAGGTATCAGGAACACATTCCATTCATCCACAATGAGCGAAATCAGCATTACTGACATTATTCCCTTGTAATTTCGGGTAATATTATTTTCATAATTTTGCATTTTTAATTCCTTTTTCATCATTTATGAAAATTATTTAAACATACCGTTATAGTTTATTATTATCAACCTAACGGGATTTTGTAAAATAACAGAAAAAATCAGATATGCGTTATACATATTGCATTATGTCAATAGATAGAAAAAGCATTCTTTCCACACCAGTGAAAGATACCATGGTCAGCAGCAAAACAAATCTCAAGGAGCTCATGGATTATTTTACCACTTCAGGTGGTTTTACCACATCAAAAATTTCCGTTGCATACGGCATAATGAAGGAAATGTTTTCCGATGAGAATACAACATTCCTCTCCTTCCCCGCTGACATTATTTCAACAGGAACCAGGGGAGTAATCAATGAAATTGTCAGGAGAAAACTTGTTGATGTCATCATAACGACCACCGGAACACTTGATCATGATATTGCGAGATCTTTCAGAGATTATTACTGCGGTTCATTTGACTACCCTGACAGGGAACTCAAGGATATAGGAGTGAACAGGCTCGGCAGTGTTGTAATACCGGATGAATCCTATGGAGAAATAATGGAGGAGTTCATGCAGTCAAGGCTGGAAAAACTCTATACAGAAAAGAAAGTGTGGTCTGGTTGGGAACTTATCCACAGGATAGGTCTTGAAATAAACAACGAATCTTCAATACTGTACAATGCTGCGAAGAATAACATCAAGATATTTGTTCCGGGCATAACCGACGGATCATTCGGTTCCCAGCTATGGTCATTCAGGGAAATGAACAGGGATTTCATGGTGGATGTCCTGCAGGATGAGCATGAACTTTCAGACATCATATTCGATTCAAAAAAGACTGGTTCTTTGATGATAGGGGGAGGAATATCCAAGCACCATACCATATGGTGGAATCAGTTCAGGGGCGGTCTTGACTATTCTGTTTATATCACCACGGCACAGGAATTTGATGGATCCCTTTCAGGGGCAAAGCTTGAGGAGGCGATTTCATGGAAGAAGGTCAGGCCGGATGCGAAATTTGTCAACGTTTACGGTGACGCCACAGTGATCCTCCCACTCCTTCTGGGGCCATTCCTTTAACATCTTTCTGTGGCTGAGTCATTTTTAGATGCCCCTTTTTAATGTACCACAGTTCATGAAAGAAGATCAAACGGGCATCTTTCCGGCACTTGGTTTTCATATATGCTCTCATTCTGGTTTTACGGCTTGTCAAAAATTCCTAATTCAGAAAATATTTCCTATTTTATGAGAAAGGGATTTAATACATGCAGCAATTTGAACCTATGATCGATAAACCATGGATTGAGTATGAAAAGCTGAAGGAATATATACTGGTAAACAGGTCATATTCACTTCATGAAAATGATGATAATACCATAGAGCTTCATTTCAGTCCGGAGATGCCTGAAGCACTTGCACATCTGCCAGATGGGCAGCCCGTTGAGCATATAATGGCGGGTTTTAAAGAAGACGGCAAAATATTCTTCACAAGTTTCAGAACCATAAGTTCTCTTGGTGAAACAGTAACAGAACTTGAAGGAGAAGATGATCCTGTAATGCTCTGGTTGCAGTTTATTTAATATATTTCTTTGAATTAAAATATATATAAGTGTGCAGTCATATTATATATAGATTTATTATCACGTCCCGTGAACGAATTAAAAGAAACTAGAGACGATCGTACAGAGGATGTCATAAGAAAGACATCTTACATTCCTGTGATGGGAGCTTTTTCCGGGTGGTTAATGGACGGGTATGTTACTATAGGCTACATTCTCGTAGCATCTGAACTGTCTAAACTGTTTTTCCCTGCATCAATTGGCAAATCCGCTCTTGTTGTTACATATCTTGCACTTCTAGTTGGTGCAGTTGCAAGAATTTTTGGGTCAGTTACTTTGGGTAATTTCCTTGGAGACAGATATGGTCGGCGTACTATGCTTGTTTTCTCTATAATTGGCTTTTCAATTTTCTCTTTTGCCATAGCATTTCTGCCAGTATTTTCTCAGGTTGGATATCTCGCACCCGTATTACTGTACATTCTGCTGTTCATGGTAGGAATATTTGCTGGTGCTGAATATGCAGGAGGCGCTGCACTTTCAATGGAAAATGTTCCACAGAAAAGCAGACTTTTCGTGGGTTCATTTGTACAGAGCGGATACGGAGTTGGATTCTTCCTCATTTCTATAGTTCTGTTCGTAATAAGTGGTCCTATGCACATAGAAAAAACTATGATCTGGAGATACATGTACCTCACAACAATAATACCTGCACTGGCAGCATTGATAATAAGGTTATTCACCAGTGAAACTGAGGTTTTCAAGGGTTTGCAGAAAGAGGGCAAACTTGAAAAAGTCCCTTTGTTTGGAATATTCAGGCAGTTAAGAGAATATTTCGCCTCCTTCCTTATACTGTCAGGTCTTCTTTTCATAAATGTAATAACATTCAGTTTTTTCCCGCAACTCTTACTGACTCTTAGTAAAATATCTTTCGCAACTATGGATATTGAAAATGCATACATAAATCTGGTTTCCCTTGCGGGAGTATGGATAGGGGGCTATGCAGGTTATTATCTGATCAAGAGAAAACTTTCACTTAGCGTTTTTACTGTCTTGTTTTTCATCGCATTTATCCCTGCTTATTTCATGACACCTGTTTCCAACGTAATGACGGTCATAGCATTTTCCGTAATTGCATTCTTCGAAGCCGCAATCTTCTCTTCAATTCCCGCGTTCCTAACTGAAACATTCAACAAAGCACACAGAACTACAGCAGTCGGAACTGTTTACAACTTTGCATCTCTTCCGGCAAGTTTTGCTTTGGCTCTTATTTTATATTTATGGAATAACTCAAGCATTACGTATCTTTTGGAACTCTGGATATCCTTTGTCATGATCGGTGTTGCAGTAATGGCAATTGGAATCTTCCTGTCCAAAGAAACAGCAAATTCGGGAATGGATTCCATAACCAACTAATTTTTTTTTTGAAAATGCAATTCTTTTTTATTAAATTTAAATATATTGTAATAATAATTTATCCTAGAAAGGCATTATTTTTTAAATTTTTTACGAAAAAATCTAAATATATCAGTTATATAGTAATTTAATGCAATTATGTTAGATTACAAAGTTTAAACTCAAAGGAGCAACATTTGTGATAGAAAAGGACAACAATCTCGAGATCATCTGGGAAAGAAATTATCCGGGATCCATGCGGCGTACAATTGAAATTCCACAAATCACGTTGTATTCGCTCTTTAAGTCATCTGTTGAAATTAACGGAGAAAAAACTGCAATCATATATAATGGAAAAAAATTGTCATATACAGATACACTCAGAGAAATAGATCAATTTTCCGCGTTCCTGTACGAAAAGGGAATAAGAAAGGGCAGCACCGTTGGAATACTTCTTCCAAACTGTGTTCAGTTTCCCATTGCATTTTATTCAATTTTAAAATTGGGGGGAACCGTTGTTCCTATGAATATTCTGTTGACAGAACACGAACTGAGGGAAAGAATAAGGGAAACCTCTTCGAGCACTCTGATAGTAATGGAAGATATTATTCCAAGAGTTATGAATATTTTTTACACTGATATAAAAAAAATGATCATAGTTGAACGTGATTCCTATAGGACAGACAACGTAATATCTAACGTCGTGAGGAAAGTTTCAGGATTGATGGAATCAAGGAATCAAAATGATAACATGCATTATATGTCCGAAGCAAAGTTGACAATCCAGACCCGCAGCGAGGAATTGATTGAACCCGGAAATACAACAGCTGTAATATGTTTCACTCCCGGAATAACAACAACACCAAGGGGTGTACTTTTATCTCACATAAATCTGGTTTCAAATGCATATCAGATGAAGGAATGGGCTGCACCGGTTTCAAAAGATTCTCTCACCATGATAACAGGGGCCCCCTTTTTCCATGCATACGGAATTGTGCATGGGATACTTCTTCCTTTTCTCATAGGGGCAAAAATCACCATAATGGGAAACCATGACGATACACTGTCTGCAGTGACAACCATTTCAAAGGAATCGAATGTTATTTTTTCTGGCAACCCTTACATGCACAAGGAATTATTTGAAAGCATCAACGCACGGGAACCTGCAATTGGTTGCGTTTCTTCCCTTGTATCAAGGCAATTGATCTCTTCCGAACTTGATGATAGCACAGCATCCGGAAACAAAAAAACAGAAATTCTGGAAGGGTATGGCCTCACGGAAGCCAGCTCAACTATTTCATATATGCCAATAGGGTATAACATTCTC
>JAKAPZ010000039.1:0-10646 GCA_021822985.1 Thermoplasmata archaeon
ATCTATCGTTCATGGAATTCTGCGGTGATCTTTTCATCAAGACCACAACCATGTTCTTCAATGTGAATCTATATGAAATCAATGAGCTCGTGAGCAAGAAAGAACAGGTGAAGAAGAGAAAGGACGAGATAACCATGTTGAAAGGCAACAGTGTCTCATCATCATCCATGGCAGAGGAAATATCCAGGATAGGAATGTATTCCACTGACATCGCTGAACTGACGCTGGATGTGTATACATTCAAGAACACATCCATCAAAATATAGTCTCACCACTGCATAATACTTCCATACCTTTTTTGATTTTTTTACTTTAAGGGAAAGAAGGGCCCTGAGATAACAATCGGGTGGATATCAGAAAGCGTGCCTTCATTCCATGAAACCTCTGGGGGATTGGCCAAAATCAATTGCCAAAGTTTTTAACCAAATTGCTAAAATTTACTGGCAGGATGGGACTTTCTTTTTGAGAGATACTGTCTGTGAAAAAGAAATTAATCCCTCTTTACTTTGTTTACTGCAGTTACTATATTCTTAATTTTAGAGTTGTTTCCACTATTTCCGAACTCTAAATGTAGAATTTCCTTCGATTTTAAAAATAATGTAGCTTCATGATTAAAAGAATCTGCAATTACACATTTCATTATCTTCCATCCTCTAGCATTCTTGATAACTCTTAAACATGACTCAATTTGCTCTGCAGCTGTACTCGCGGTACTGCGAGTCACATTGCTCTTGCACTCAATTAGCCAGATATAACTATCACCTGAGTCTGAGAACTCCAGTAGTATCACATCGCAAGTACGATTGAAGGGGCCATTGGCTGATCTGCATTCCGGTCTGTCGTATAGAAAAGATACTATCTTATCATTTGCATAAATATGATGTCCATCAGGCAAAGAGATCACACTATTAGGCTTCCAGGAGAAGCTTGTTCATGACACTGCCGATAGTTTTAATCTCCTCAATTTCTCCATTTTTGTCGATCTTCAATGGTTTGGTGTGACCTTCATTCAATAAGTAAACTCTAAGATTCTTTTTCTTGTTTCCTTTTGATAAATGTGCCAACCTCATCACGAGGTAATCACTATGTGTACTGGTAAAAATGGAATTATCTCTTTCTTCAACTAAATTCCACAAATATTCAGCCACCTCAACCTGTTTGTTAGCATGAAGATTGATTTCAGGTTCTTCGATGAGAAGAATGTTATTCCTGTTGGACTCTGCCATAACTATTAGAGGTATCAGTTGCAGAGTTCCAGAAGATATGAGATTTAGAGGAATACTGTTTTCCCCTGCCCTGAAGTTGATATAAAATGGTGGTAAATTCAGACCTAAGGTTAAACTCCCCATAATTAAGTCAGATGCATTCTTGGAAATTTCTTTCTTGCTTGCTGTCAGATTCTGGATAGCATTCAGGTAATTTGCCACAAAATCTATGAGAGATAGTTTTCCTTGCTGTTGCTGCGCTTGTGATGAAACTGGGAAAAAGTTCTGTAAGCCTCTAAATTTGGCAAGATCTTCGATAATATTGGGAAGAGTAACGAGAACGGATATTCGTTCGGTTGGTATAAGAACATTACGAAATCCTACTGGAAAATATGAACTGCCATATCCGCCACTACCTCTCCCAACGAAATTGGCAGTAAATTGTTTTACATATTTTGACAGAAATTCAGTGTTTAGCTGAAATTCAACCTTGGGTGAACCCTGTTTAGGTATTGTGATGTCAATTTCCATATGTTCAAAGTATGCCATTATTCTGGCATGGTCGCTTCCAAATCGGATCAGGTTATTAGGATCTGTTTGAAAATACTGAAAGATTTTTTGTGCAAAAGAAGTGCCGAAATCAAGATTTTGCCAGACTCCAATCTTATTTAAATTATTCATGACATAATCAACAATTTGATCCACCGTTTCTTTTGGGTATTCTGACATATTTATGTTGATCGGATAGCCCTTATCTTCCCCCTTCACTATTATTTCATCTATCGCATTAAAAACACTGTTCGGTACAGAAAAACTAAAAGATTCAGAAGCAGCTGCAATCATCCTATCAGCAAGAAGTGTTAAGAAGGTTTTTCCGGAGGAATTGGGCCCTATTATGACCGTAAAATCACCTATTTCAATGTCTGCTTTCTCTATGGGGCCAAAATTCTCAACGAATAGTTTAATGGATTTTCTTTTTGTAAATACCTTTGATTCCCCATGGTGATTTTCCATATTTGTTTAATGGGAATGATACTATTAATCATTACTATATTTTTCTCCTTTGAATCTTAGATGAAAAGTGGAGTTTAAAGCCTTAAAACCAATTTCTATAGGAAAAAATGTTTCAATGTGTAGATTCCCTTTTGTGGAAAATTTACGAAGGAAAACCATCGGGCTTGCGATGCGAATTACTGAGAAAGGCATGTTTATCCCTAGCGAAGCAACATATGGATTATTACACTATATGAGAAGTGCACCTGAAAACCGGAATTTTTTTCCATTCCGTTTGATATATTTTACTCATTTTCCTTTGGGATTTAAACCTTCGATGGAAAATGATCATGTTTATAATTTCCCTGTTCATTATGATAAATGCAATATGTGGTTATAACCGGTGGAGTTCTTTCCGGTATTGGAAAAGGCACAATTGCCTCAAGTTTATGCCACATCCTGAGCAATAGTGGTGTCAAAACATCTGCAATGAAAATCGATCCTTATCTCAATTATGATGCAGGCACAATGAATCCATACCAGCATGGGGAGGTTTTTGTTCTTGATGATGGAAGCGAAGCAGATCTTGATCTCGGGAATTATGAGAGATACCTGAACAGGAGCCTGAACGGGGATAACAGCATAACCACGGGAAAGGTCTACAAGGAAGTTATTGAGAAGGAGAGAAGGGGCGAATATCTTGGGAGCACGGTTCAGATCATACCGCACATCACCAATGAGATCAAGAGAAGAATCAGGAAGGTTGCAACTGATCAGGATGTTGACCTTCTTGTGATTGAAGTGGGAGGAACAGTGGGAGACATAGAATCCATGCCATTCCTTGAAGCACTCAGGCAGTTGAGGATGGAAGAGAAGGGAAATGTCATTTTCTGCCATGTCACATTGATACCCGAGATCGGGCATGAAGGCGAACAGAAGACAAAACCGACACAGCACAGTGTCAGAATGCTGAGGGAAATTGGAATTCAGCCGGATATACTGATGTGCAGATCCAAGCATTACCTGTCAGAGGATGCAAGGAGGAGAATATCCATGTTCACCGATGTGGACAAGAAGGCAGTCGTCAGTGTGTATGATGTGGGAAACGCATATGAGGTTCCTGAAGTCATAGAGAAACAGGGAGTCATCGAAATAATCAGGGAGAAGTTCTCCCTGCCTGCTGATTCATTCCAGGACATCTGGGTCGACTACAAGAAAAAACTGCTCTATCCGCAGGAAATTGTGAAAATAGGAATCATAGGGAAATACACGGATCTTCATGATGCATACATGAGCCATAAGGAGGCATTCAACCATGTGACTGGTTCCACAGGCATAGCAGTGGACATAAAATGGATCGATGCAGATACAGTAACTGATGAAACATCCCTGAAGAATCTTGATGGAATTCTTGTTACGCCGGGTTTCGGCTACAGGGGAGTGGAGGGAAAGATCAGGGCGGTGAAATATGCAAGGGAGACCGGTATGCCTTTCCTCGGAATATGCCTTGGATTCCAGGTTGCCGTCATAGAGTTTGCAAGGAATGTGCTGGACCTGAAGGATGCAAACAGCACAGAATTCAAGTCAGATTCAAAGTATCCTGTCATAGATATACTTCCCGAGCAGAGAGGAATAACAGACAAGGGCGGAACCATGAGGCTTGGATCAAAGAAGGTTCTTGTGAGGGAGGATACCATTGCCATGGAACTCTATGGAAAGAGGGAGATCTGTGAAAGACACAGGCACAGGTTTGAGGTAAATCCGGAGTTCATTGAAGATCTTGGAAAGAAAGGGCTCATATTTTCAGGAACGGATGAAGAGGGAATAAGGATGGAGATTCTGGAAATGAAGGACAGGAAGAATTTCATTGCATCCCAGTTCCATGCGGAATTTCTCTCAAGGCCCCTGAATCCATCAAAACTTCACCTTCATTTCATAAAATGTGCACTGGAATTCAAGCAGAGCAAGCTTGCAGTGCTTGAGGGCGGTTCCTGAACATGTCCCCATGGGGAGAGGATGAATACAGGCGCAACCTGAAGAAGGGTGTAGAGGAATGCTACAGGATAGCAAAGGAATGCAGGGAGCTCGGGCTTGATGTATCCGGCAGGGTTGAAATCCCCCTTGCTGATGATATGGCAGACAGGGTCGAGGAACTTATCGAGATAAAGGGGATCAGCACAGAAATCAGGGAACTTTCAAAGGAAATGAGCAGGGAGGAGGTATCCCTGCAGATGTCCAGGAATGTGGCAATGCGCCACAGGGACATGGGCAACGAAAAGGCCCTGGACATGGCCATAAGAACGGGGCTTGCCATCCTCACGGAGGGAATACTTGTTGCCCCCCTTGAGGGCATCTCCACCGTGAAGGTTGGAAAGAATCATGACAATACGGATTATGTCTCCGTGGTATATGCAGGCCCCATCAGGGGGGCGGGCGGAACTGCACAGGCCATGAGCGTGCTCATTGCCGATATAGTGAGGAGAGAGCTTGGAATAGGAAAGTTCGTTCCAACGGATGATGAGGTGGAGAGATACATCGAGGAGATCCAGGCATACAACAGGGTGAAGCATCTCCAGTACCTTCCGGACAGGGAAGAGATCAGGAGGGTTGTGGAGAACTGCCCCGTGTGCATTGACGGTGAGGGAAGCGAGGATGAGGAGATCTCCGGCCACAGGGACATGGAGAGATTCCCCAGCAACAAGATCAGGGGAGGAATGTGCCTTGTGCTCTGCGAGGGACTGCTGCAGAAATCAAAGAAGGTGCTGAAGCACACGGAGAAGCTCGGCATAAAGGACTGGGATTTCCTGAATGCCAGCGTCAAGGACGAGAGCAGCACATCCAGCAGCAAGTCATCAAAATTCCTGAATGATATAGTTGCGGGAAGGCCCGTTTTCTCGCATCCCGGAAGGCCTGGCGGATTCAGGCTGAGATATGGAAGATCAAGACTTTCGGGGCTTGCGGCCGCATCCATAAGCCCCGTCACGATGTACATACTGAAGGAGTTTGTTGCCACAGGCAGCCAGCTGAAGGTGGAACTGCCCGGAAAGGCTGCAGCCATAACACCATGCGATGAGATAGAGGGCCCCATGATCCTTACTAAGGATGGTTCACACATCAGGGTGAGATCGGTAGAACAGGCAAATTCCCTGAAGGACAATATTGCTATGATAACGGATATCGGGGAAATCCTGATCTCATACGGCGATTTCCTTGAAAATAACCATGTGCTGGAGAGACCCCCGTTCAGCGTGGACTACTGGAATATCCTTGCTTCGGATGTGCCTGAAGAGTTGAAGAATCCGGCTGATGCTTCCTCTGCGGTGGAAATATCAAAAAAATATTCTGTTCCCCTTCATCCCGCATTCAACTATTTCTGGCATGATATCACATGCGATGAGGTGGATGTGCTTGGCTCAGCCATTGCAGAATCTGTAAGAAATGGTGCCTTTCCAGCCATTGAAGGCAATCCATCCATCGAGGATATACTCATGAGGCTTGGAGTGGAATTCACCGCAGATAAGGGAAATCTGATTATCAACAATGGTGAAATACTTCGCCTGATTTTCACCGGCTTCACGAAAGGATCCATGGAACATGCTGAAAAAACTTCATCCTACATCTCATCCATTTCCGGTATCGAAATAAGGGACAGATCACCCACAAGAATAGGTGCAAGGCTTGGAAGGCCCGAGAAGGCAGGGGACAGGAAGATGAAGCCCATGGTGCATACCCTGTTTCCAGTTGAAATTTCCGGAAATTCAAGAAGATCCATTTCAGATGCAGCCAGAAAGAAGAATGATATATACAGGGTTGAGGCAGACGTCAGGATGTGCAGGGAATGCGAAACAGAAACGCCCGCCATAACCTGCCCCGACTGCGGGCAGATCACAGAGGACATGGAGAAGGTGGGCGAACTTGAGATCGATATCAGGAAAATATTCGATAGCGCAATGCGTAAGCTGAAGCTTGAACAGAATGCTGTCAAAGAGTTCAAGGGAGTGAAGAGGCTCATGTCAGGGGGAAAATACTGCGAGCCCATTGAGAAGGGCCTCCTGAGAACAACGCATGATATATCACTGAACAAGGACGGCACATGCAGGTATGATATGAGCGATGTGCCCATAACGCACTTCACCTGCCAGGAAATAAGGCTCCCGGAAAAAAAGGCTGCTGAACTTGGATATTCAACAGGAATGAACGAGATATTCACGCAGGACCTCATAATTCCATGGAACTGCGCAGAATACATGTTCAGGGTATCCAAATTCGTGGATGATCTTCTTGAGAGATACTACGGCATTGAACCCTATTACAGATGCGAGAATCCTGAAGATCTCATAGGCCATCTTGTCATAGGGCTTGCACCGCATACATCCGGAGGCATACTTGGAAGGATCATAGGATTCTCCAGCGTGAACGGATGCTATGCCCATCCCTTCTACCATGCCGCAAAGAGGAGAAACTGCGATGGGGATGAGGATTCCATAATGCTGCTCATGGATGGGCTTCTCAACTTCTCAAGGAAATTCCTTCCAAAAACCACAGGGGGACTCATGGATGCACCACTGGTGATGACGCTCTTCCTGAAGCCTGATGAGGTGGATAAGGAAGCGCTCAATGTTGACAGCAGCCATAAGTATCCTCTTGAATTCTATGAGGCTGCTGAAAGGATGGCCAAACCTTCTGAAATAGAGAAAGTGATGAGCCCCATGAAGGTCATGGTGGAGGAGAAGGGGACTGCAAGGGGAATGGGTTACATGTTCTCCACATCCGACCTGAACAATGGCGTGATCCTCTCATCATACAAGAAACTGGGCTCAATGGGAGAGAAGATAAAGGAGCAGCTTGATCTGGCAAGATCCATAAGGGCAGTGGATGCAAACGATGTGGCCTCAAGGCTTATAAATTCCCACTTCCTTCCGGACATGTTCGGAAACTTCAGGGGATTCTTCTCCCAGGAGTTCAGGTGCACGAAATGCAACACAAAATTCAGGAGAGTGCCGCTCTCCGGAAAATGCACAAGGTGCGGGGAAAAATCCATAACGCTTACCATACACAGAGGTGGAATAGTGAAATATCTCAATGAAACAAGGAACATAATGAACACGTTCAAACTGGAAGATTCCATGATGTACAGGCTCGAGAACCTTTTCAGGACAATTGAAGATTCCTTCAACGGATTGTCTCCTGAAGAAGAGGTGGACACGGAAACTGTGAATCTGGATCAGTACGAGGAGGATCTGGTACAATGAAGGATGCAATATTCATAGCGGGCCCTGCAGGAACAGGAAAATCCTCACTGTGTGCTTCCCTGAAGGAATGGTACACGAAAGAAGGAATGAATGCTGCCGTAGTGAATCTAGATCCCGGAGCTGAATACATACCGTATGAGGCAGACGTGGATGTGAGGGAATGGATATCCATATCCCAGATCATGAGCGAATTCAACCTTGGGCCAAATGGTGCCCAGATTGTGGCAGCAGATCTCATAATAGAGAACATCCAGAACATAAAGGACATACTGCAGGAACTGGATGACTACCACATCATCTTTGACACACCGGGACAGATAGAACTGTTCACTTTCCGTACTTCAAGCCCCCTCATAGTGGAATCCCTTGGGGGAAAGAAATCCATGATTGGATTTGTGGCCGATTCGGCAGTTTCCGCTTCACCATCTGGACACATCTCCCAGAAACTTCTCTATGCATCCGTTCTCACAAGATTCTACAAGCCAACCCTGTTCCTCCTGAACAAGTTCGATATACTGGATGAGGAGATGCAGAAGAACATCCTTTCCTGGGATCAGGATCCGGATGCTCTGATAAACGCACTCATGGATGAGAAGGTGGACAGCAGGAAGGATTACTATTACAACATAGTGAAATCCTTTGCTGACAGTGGCCTGAGTTCAAAGATCATCCCTGTGTCTGCAAAGAACATGGAGGGGCTTGAGGATATATACACGGAGATGTCCTTCTTCGCATCAGGGGGAGAGGATGATGATACCATGTACAGGGAAGAGGACTACGAGAACGATGAGGAGGAATGATTCCGCTCTTTTTTTAATCCATAAATAGTTTATTTAATATTTGTTGATACTTGATATAAGAAAAAACAAAACATTTTTTAAATCCCGGATCATGTGGAATCGGTGATATAATGGCAGAAAAATGGGAAAAAAAAGGACAGTTTAAACCCGCAGGACTTGACGGAATATCTGATCAGCAGGTCGAATACCATTTTGAGACACACTATAACGGATATGTGACAAAGCTCAATGAGATCTGGGAAAAGCTTCAGCAGGCAGACAGGAGCAAGGCAAACCAGAACTACAGCGAATTCAGGGAACTGAAGCTGGAAGAGACATTCAACTATGACGGCGCACTTCTTCACGAGATATACTTCCATTCGCTGAAGAAGGATGGGGAGAAGAATCTGTCGGCAGAACTGAAAAACAAGATAGCTGAGGACTTCGGAAGCTATGAGAAGTGGGTTGAGGATTTCAAGGCCACAGGAATAGCATTCAGGGGATGGTCACTTCTTGTATTCGATCTGAACACTGGAAAACTCAGGAACATCGGTGCAGATATTCACAACACAAACGGAATATGGAATGCAATTGTTGTTCTCGCCCTGGATGTCTATGAGCATGCATACTATGTTGACTACGGGCCAAAGAGAGCACCATACATAGATGCATTCATGAAGAACGTGGACTGGAAAGAGGTCAATTCAACATTCCAGAGAGCACACAAAGCATACGAAGCCTTCAAACACTGAAGGTTTCCAAAACTATTTTTATTTATGGTATTCAAAATGACTGAATACTAACATTGAACTAGACTCTATTAAGAATTTCTGTGAAACCTATTGGTAAAGTAATAAATTTGTACCAAGAAAAGAAAGATCGAAAGCTATTGTTAGGAAATGTCATTGTTTAAATAGCAATAGATTTTTAACTCTTACAGGAGGAAATTTACAATGGTTATTACAGACGCTGATATAAGCGGCTTGATTGGACCGGTCGTAGGCGGACTCTTAGTCATTGGAGCCACTTTCTTGACAGATAGGTTCAACAGATCACGGAAAGTAAAAGAGAGGCATCTGAACGAGCATAAAGAAAATATGAAAATCCTTATACGATACTTGCAGAATATAATGCCTGAAGTTAATTTTCTATTTTCCAGAAATTATTACTTATTTTCATTTTCTCCGAGAGAGCCAGATTTGTCAAAATTCGAATATACGCCATCATTTGAGACTGCATTTTTCTACGAGCAACAAAATGAATCTTTACCATTCCACAGAGTTGATGGATATCTTTATAACGATATGCAAAAGCATTGGGTAACTCTCTATAACAAGCTCATTAAAGCGGAGAAAGAAATGAGGTTGATGGGAGCAAGTCTGCTTACGGGATACACGAGACTATTCAGGGAGATTTACAATTTATTGAACGAAGTCAGCAGAGAAGAATATGGAACCATCCACAATATGATAAATAGACAGTATTCGTTTGATGATAATATAGATGGTTTCTGCCAACAGAACTCTAGTTTTGCAAATGCACTGTTCAATCTTGTTCTTGGCAATCCAAAAGTATATTGGCTCAATCTGTACAATGAATTCAATGCTAAAAATGGTATATTTGAAGATCTGAATATCATGGTTAAAGTCATTGACTCAAAGATTCCAGATGTAATATCTGACATCAAAATGCTTAATGGACAATTGAATATTTTATACAATGATCTCCTTTTATCCTTGGAGGAACAATCCCATCTTAATTTCATAAAAGGGCACTGTGAATCAATAGAGTTGAAACAACATTTCTTTTAGTTTTCTTGAAACTTTAACTCTATGCAAATTGGACTAGATGAGCCTGCCAATATCCTAAAATTCATAATCTCTTCCTGCAGATTTAGAATGCAATAGTTTTCAATTTCTCTCCTTTTCAAGTTTTCGATTAAATCCGTTTCTATGAAATCCTGTTCTAAAAAATTGCTTTAACCTTGAATTTCAGAAATTGGTTTTTCGCCAGTTGGTACCGAATAATTAAGGAAAATTCAGATAAAATCATATTGCATAATTATTATATAGTGTTAGACAATGTCTAGCACGATGAATAAAAAAAGTTGTGGTTTATTTTATAGGGGATGTTACGTCGGGGTCACTTCAGGAACTAAGACAGCAAATTTTTAGAAACACCGAGGAACTGTTAAGGCTATTCGACGAGAGAAGAAAACTTTCGAAATCCATATCGATCGTTAAGTCTCAGGCAAAAAAGGACATCCGGGATAGGGAAAGGGAAATTTTTGTATTGAACAATATTCATCCTGCAGATTCCATACAAAAGGGAATTCTCAACATGATATTTGAATACACCATTTCCTGTGAAACTATGCTCAATGTTCCGGAAGAAAGTTCTCACACTTCAGAACCCAT
>JAKAPZ010000039.1:10656-11088 GCA_021822985.1 Thermoplasmata archaeon
AATCGGAACACTTGAACTTTTGGCTTCCACTATCAGTTGTTCTCCGGGCACAGAGGTTTATTCAAACAATAAGTTGAATGAAAAATTCATAATCGGTGCTGCCAAAAAAGGGGCACATATTATTGTTGGCAGTTGCGACAATGCAGACATCAGAATAGGCCATGGCGAAGATCTCGGAACGTATGATATTGTCATTTCCAGCAATGATATGAAAGTCAGATCCAGGGTAGTCCATTCGGGAGGCGTTGGCCTCAAGGTTCAGGTGGATTGAATGAAAGTCTTCATAATGGGAAACAAGGGGCGTATGGGTAAGCTCCTTACGGGCTTATTCAGGGATCTTGGACATGAGGTGAAAGGATTCGATATTCTGGATGGAACCGCTGAACCTGATTCAAGAGAAATGCAACAGGCAGATGTGATTTTACTCTCCAT
>JAKAPZ010000040.1 GCA_021822985.1 Thermoplasmata archaeon
TGTTCCCTCCCGTATACATTCCTGGAAAGTTCAATATGGGAATCATTTTCAACAGAAAGTTCCTTGATGTCATGGTGATCGGACTTTTCCAGAACATTATTTTATTCCTTGTTAAGTCTTTAAAATATGTCGAATAACTTTTCATTTAGAACCAAATTTTAACAGGTTAGAATGGAGCTATAAATATTTCATAATGTTGTATATTAACATGGTAGAGCATGATTCTAAAACGGAGAACATAGCTGGTAGACTGGAAAGGCTACCCTTCAGCAGATTTCATGTGAAATTTGCTCTAATGTTGACCAGCGGAGAGTGGGCTGAGAGCCTTATGCTATTGGGTAATGGTGCCATACTAGGACTTGTTGCTGCAACCTTTGGGTTGACCGGAAATCTTTCAATATACGCACTTCCGGCTTTCTTCTTTATAGGAGAATTTCTAGGGTCAATCTTCTTTGGAAGACTTGCCGATACACGAGGCAGAAAAGCTGTGTTCCTGTATAACCAGCTGATTTTTGGTATGGGAATGATCATAGCAGGATTCATGATGGACTGGCAGTTGGTTGCCATTTTCGTGCTTATTGGGGGTATTGGGGTTGGAGGAGAATTTCCTCTTGTGGATAGTTACGGTACCGAAGTGTTCACTGGAAAGCACAGAGGAGCCTGGCTTGCTCTTATATACACAATTGCAGTCACAGCCGCCCCATTGATCATTTACATCACCTCCCTTACTGCCAATGCAGGTTATTATTCATTCAGAATACCTCTCTGGTTTATGGGTTCAGCCGGTATAGCAGTATGGATTATCAGATTCAGGTTGAAAGAATCTCCCCGGTGGCTTGCAAACCACGGAAAGATGAAAGAAGCCGAAGGAATGATGGACGACATAGAGGAAGAGGTTAAAAAAGAAACTGGAAACAAGGAACTTCCACCGATTTCAGACAATCTCGAAGTGCCGGTCCAGGTCTCGAGATACAAGGACATATTTGCAAAGGACGTCCGTAAAACAACAATAATGATGGCTATATTCATGTTTTTCCAGTCTGGAATTTTTTACGGTTTTGTGATCTTCGCACCGAATCTTGTAAAAATAGCATACCCAAAGAGCGACCCACTTGGTGGAGCTGCCGTAATATTCTCAGGATTCGTTGTAGGGAGTATATTCAATATATTCATAATTGACAGGATCGAAAGAAAGTGGGGAATCATCTTGTTTGCAGTACTTGGAGGAGTGTTTGGTACTTTCTTTGCAGTGATACATGGGTTTGATCAGGTAGTCATTTTTGGATTTCTGACAGCTTTTATGCTCTGGAACTTTTCCAATTTCATGCATCAGTACAACGCTGAAATATTCCCAACCAGAGTAAGAACAACGGCAGCGGGATTCGTCTATTCTATAAGCAGGATATCCACTACGATTCTTGTGCTTTTCATAGTGTTATTCATCGGAGCGCACAATGCACCAGGCATATTTGCATTTGTGTGGATACTTGTCATAATCGTTTCATTAGTGCTCATAGTTCTTGGTCCCAAGAGCACAAGGAGGTATGTGGAACAGATAGCCAACTGAGAAACCCATAAAATTTTCTCATTTTTTTATGATGCCTTTAATGGTTTGCGGAATTAGTAAAACGCAGCCATTATCAAACTTTTATTATTACGGCGTTGAATTCAACCCCTAACGCTGGTTTTTTCATTTCTGATAGATCTCCATGGTCAGGAATCTGGAGTGCCTTTCCAAATATATTTTGACATTTTCATTCATCGCTGTATTATTTCTATTGTTTCATTGGGTTTCTGCAAAGGTGTGAACGCGTGTACCGCAGTGTTAGATTCGATCGTAAAGTTTCACATCGCGTTTTATGGTCTTAAATAGAACATATAGATCGTCCACTGTCTATATCTTCCGAAAGCTCTAACCCTGTTCTTCCTGCTGATCTCAATAGGCAGGAAACGGGGGAAGTACTCAGAGAATATCATTATTCAAGGTTGTTGTAACCCTGCAAGATGTGGCCCGTTAAGGATTAAAGACTCTCATCTTTAGCCTCGGAGTGGTTAATATACTATCTAATCCATTAGAGTAGAACTTTATATAAATCCCGTAAATTTTCTCCCATGATTACCGACGATACACTGAGGGAAGGAATGCAGGCTCCAGGAATGAGCTTCAGCATAGAGGAAAAGAAACAACTATCACGAAAAATAGCTGACTGTGGAATAGAAAGAATATTATTATCGTATCCTCCGGCCCATAAATCAGAGTGGGAGATTGCAAAATATGTCTCTTCAGAAAATATATTCAAAAGAGTATACGGCCTTGGAAGGGCGATCCGGAAGGATATTGATAACATATATTCCACAGGATGCCATATTTCCCTGCACTTTCCGTTCGTGTATGATAATCTGGAAGATGTTTTTGAGGCCATCAAATATGCAGTATCAATTGATCCATATACTGAAGTCTCTGTTGTGGATATCACGCAGTACAAATTGAATGATCTAGTGAAGATCATAATGAGGCTTTCAGACATCGGTGTTGAAACCATTCAGCTACCGGATACCATGGGAAAATCCAGACCAAGATCCATCGGTGAAATTGTACGGGAGGCAAAGAAAACCTCTGACTCGAAAATTGAAGTGCACTGCCACAATGATCAGGGATTTTCTCTTGCAAATGCCATAGCAGGAATTGAATCAGGTGCGGATTTTGTAGACACAACCTTTCTTGGAATTGGCGAGAGGAATGGTATAACCGATGCGTTTTCTATGGCCCAGTACCTGATGGACAATGGTTTCATGGACAAAACTTCTCTGGAAAGAATGAGAAAACTCTCCGAGGAGATTCGGGATATTGTTGTAAAAAAGGCAGGCATTTCTTTCTTCATGAATAACATTCCCAACATAGGTAACAATATAATAACCCATACTGCTGGAACACATGCAGCGTTCTCCGGTGTATTTGGGGGAGAAAATTTTTCAGTAAATGCATACACGGGAAGATCCATGATAAAGCGCATTCTGGCGTCGTACAAGCTTGATTTAGGAGAGGAGAAACTATCCAGACTCATGGATACTTTAAAAACCAGGTCCTCTGACGAGGGGAGGGTCATTCCCACTGATGAAATTATTGAGGAGGCTCGCAAGTATGTACAGAGTAATTGAACTGGGGCATATAGTGGCGGGACCGACTGCCGGACTCATTATGGCTGAAATGGGTTTCGAGGTCATAAAAATTGAAAGACCCGTAACCGGCGATATTTCCAGGAGCCTGGTGGGGCAAAGCGCTGGATCCTTTCCATATTACAACAGGATGAAAAAGAGTATTACCCTGAATCTCAAGAGCCATGAAGGAGTGGAGATTCTCAGAAAACTGATCAAAAGCGCCGATATCCTCATAGACAATTTCAGCTCTGATTTTTTGAAAAACATTGATCTGGGCTATGACAGGATTCATGAACTCAACAGCAGGATCATATATGTCATGATCAGGGGGTACAGATCCGCCAACGGCATAGAGAGAAAGTCGCTGGATTATCCCATAGAGATCGATTCTGGCATAGCATACATGACAGGACTCAACAACAGGCCTCTCAGGGTTGGAGCATCGCTTGTTGACATGTTTTCTGCAACAATGGCAGTAATTGGGACATATCAGGCTCTTCTTGATCGGGAAAGGACCGGTGAAGGCAAAGTGATCGATTCTTCACTCTTCCAGAATGCAATGTTCATGATAGGACAGCATATTGCAACCTACCAGGTAACTGGAAAAGAGCTTGATCCAATAAATGAATCGGGGTTTGCATGGGGTATTTATGATTTTTTCAACACCCTGGACGGGAAAAAGATATTCATAGCTGTGACAACCGATGCGCAGTGGGAGAAATTTTCAGAAATATTGAACCTGGAAAAAGAATATGTGGTAAAATACAGGACAAACAAAATCAGGTTTGAAAACAGGAATGTCCTTATTCCAGAACTTCAGAAACATATTGAAAAATTTGATTCTGGAGCCATTGAAAAACTTCTGAACAGTAAGGGCATCGTCTATTCATTCCTCAGAAGGCCATGGGATTTATTGACGGACTCCCTGGCAATTCAGCATATGAATTCTGTCAAATTTGAGGGAAAGGAGATGTACATGCCTTCTGTTCCGGTCTCGGACAATAGATCGGAACATGTGCCTGAACTTGGGGAAAACAACGTGGAAATATTAAGATCTCTTGGTTACAGTGACATTGATATCTCACATTTCCGGAAAAATGGTTTTATTTAATCCCTGGTGATCAATTTTCTTGCATAATCGATCATTCCAGCGGCTTCCAGTATTTCAAGCGCAATTCCCTGAGGGGGAGCTATATCCAGTTCCGAGTTCTGGGAAATGATCCTGTTCGCCTCCATTTGAAAATGCACCTCTTCCATATTTCTGAAGTCACAAGCCCCTTTTATTGTGCCCGGAAATAGGCCCACATTAATTGCATTCCTGTAAAAGAGCCTTGAAAAACTTTTTGCGAAAACAGCTTTAATTCCAAGGTCTTTTAGAAGAAGCGGCGCCTGTTCACGGGAAGACCCACTTCCAAAATTCTCCCCTGCGACAATTATGTCTCCGTCCTTCACTGAACCGGCAAAATCTTTAACTACAGATTCCAGGCAGTGTTTCTTCTGTTCCTCAAGTGGAAGATGAAGATAGCCACCTGGTGCTATGGCATCGGTGTCCACATCATCCCCAAGAATGAAAACCCTTGACATCTTAAGCACCCGGCACCGTTATTTTTCCATTGATCGCACTAGCCGCCGCAACGTAAGAATTTGATATGTATACCTTGCTTTCCGGATCTCCCATCCTGCCCCTAAAATTCCGGTTGATATTTGTAATGCATACTTCTCCTTTTGCCAGAACACCCATGTGAAGACCTGCACATGCTCCACATGTTGGTGGAGAAACTGTGGCACCTGCATCAATGAACGTATCAATTAACCCTTCTTTGATTGCTTCCCTGTAAATATTCCTTGTGGCAGGTACAATTATTGCCTTCACACCGTCCTTTACCTTTCTTCCATCCATCATCTCTGCAGCTTCCCTGAGATCCGAAATGGTTCCATTGGAGCAGTTTCCGATGTAAACCTGATCTACGTGAGTTCCAGCATAATCCGAAGCCTTTGCAATGTTTCCAGGAGAATATGGAAAAGCAATCAGTGGATCAATTTCTGAAATGTCGATTTTTATCTCTGTGACAGCTGAATCTTCATCGCTCTGTAGATTCCTGAAATCGGTTGTTTTTGACCTGTTAAAGATAATTGATGTTTTTGCACCTGCTTCCACTGTCATATTTGCTATTGAGAGATCGTCATCCGTGTTGAGGTTGCACTCCCTGGCTATATTGAATTCCATGGATCTGTAATTAGCCCCATTTGTACCGAGAATTGACATAACCTTCAGAATGAGATCCTTGCCTGTCACGTATTTCTTCCTGTTTCCCGTAACATTTAACAGTGTTGTTTCCGGAACCCTGAACCATGTCTTTCCCAATGAAAGAAGGGCAGCCATGTCCGTTGATCCCAGCCCTATTCCCATGGCTCTTGCAGCACCCGCTGTAACTGTGTGAGAATCTGTTCCAACAACGACCATTCCTTCCTTGATCATTCCTTTTTCAATGAGGAGCGTATGTTCGATGCCTTCACCGAATGGAACCAGATCCCACCCCTCCTTTCTGGCAAAATCTGACATGTACCTGATATTGTTTGAACTTGTCGTGTCCTTTGGTGGATATATATGATCGTTGACAACAACTACCCTTCCCCTGAATCTCACATTGTCTTCGTTTATCTTCTTCATTGTGTCCAGTGTAAGGGGGCCAAGCACATCGTGCATATACGCCATGTCAGGTTCGCCCCAGACGAAATCACCTGATCGTGCCTCATGTCCGGAAATCCTGGAAAAGAACTTTTCGGCGGATGTGAATCCCGTTTCCATAACTCATAAGTGCTTCCCATGTACATATCTGTTTCCCATGAAAAATATTTTAACTCATGACGTATACGATTCGACAATGTTTTTTCTTGAGATGAGAGTTGGAGGTAAATGCAGTCTGGCAAAATCCAGTAGCTACAGCCCGCAACCCATCATTATACAGAACGCACGAATAGTTTCGGGAAACACCAACCATATTTTCACCACTGTATCATCCAGAGATATGGAAAAAGTTCTTGATATCATGAAAGAGGACTTTCAGAAATTCACCATAAGCAGATATGAGAAAAACATATTTGTTGACGCACTTAAAACGGGTCATGGTATGCTCAGGGACATATTCGAGGAGGATGTTTTTCCTCTATTTCCAATAGTTGCTTCTGCTGGACTGGAGACCTTCAGGGTCATTTCACAGGATAAATCCAAGCTGGAATCATTACTGGAAAAGGTAAACAGACGCAATGACGTTGAACACTTCACCATAGAGCGTGTGTCAATACCGGAAATAATGACACAAAATCTGCTTAACTCACTGTCACCTTCACTTTATGGCCTGACCGACAGGGAGATAGCCATAATGAAGGTTGCAGTATCAAGGGGTTACTATGACTGGCCAAGGCTGAATGATCTCAAGGATATTTCACTGGATAACGGAACTTCCAAGGTAACAACTTTATACCACATCAGAAAGGCTGAAAAGAAGATAATAGAGAAGGTCTTTAACAGAAGAATGGCATGATCCGAAATTCGCTGGAAAGTGTAACAGAATGATTTCAGTTCCTGTTCACGCAAATAATGCCTTTCATTGCCCCCATGTGTTTATTGGGAATTTGATCTAAAATTATCTCCCTCAGCTATATTATCAATTTTAAATACCATTACAATATTTGCTTTTACGGCTGAACAGAAAGACACTCTGGCAACAGTTACCGACCATATGGCCAACGAACGCACATACCTTGCATGGGTCAGAACTGGCATCACGGTTATGGCGCTTGGTTTTGTGGTTGCAAAGTTCGGGATAATCATAAAAGAACTTGTTCCAAATGCTCCAAGCACGTCGTATCACTTCTCTTCGGCAACTGGAATTGTTCTTGTGGTTGCCGGGGGGTTTCTTCAGATAATGGCACTTCGAAGCTTTTTGAGAAATAAGAAAAGCATTGAGAGTGGAGATTTTATTCCCTCTTCAACAGGAGTCATCGCTGCAGGCATAATCATCCTCCTGATTGCCGTTCTTCTCATAGCCTATATGCTGATTACCTTATGAGAGATCATGCCACTCAAGTTCTCTGCTTCTGAACTTTAGATCTGCATGATTTGTCCAACATCCGAATTGGAAAACTTTTTTCAAAGGTAAGACATACGTCATTATGGTAGAGGCGCTATCAACAAAGAAAGTCACTGAAATTGGAGGATTGTTCAAAGAGTTATCAGAGAAAATGCCCAAAGAAACCTCTGGTTTTATGGAATTCAACAAGTCTGTGCTCAGCCCGGGTAAACTTTCCATGAGGGAAAAAGAGCTCATTGCTGTCTCACTGGCAGTAGCAACGCAATGTGAGTGGTGCATACCATATCATGTGAAAAATGCTCTTGAAAGTGGGGCAACTGAGGAGGAAATACTGGAATCCTCGTACATTGCAGCACTTATGAAAGGAGCCCCAGCATTGATGCAGGTAAACCTGGTTCTTGAGGCTGTAAGAGAATTTTCTTCCAAGTGATCATACCTAAGTGTTATTGCAGGACTTAATCACCTGACAGTAACTTGTATTTTCTGAATTCAGGATCAATGGTCATATTATCGGATTATTCAAATTTCAAGGAATATTAATGAACGAAGTTCTCGGGACAATGTGAGAAGATTATTTAACCGGGCTTATCTACACAACAATCTCCGGTTAAGATGAAAAATGAAACTTTGATTGCCATACGTTCCTTTGTAATTGCGGCCGGTGCCACAGCCGCAGCCACATTTGTTGGTGTTTTTGGAGTATATATTGGCGCATCTGCTGCAGAAATGGGCTGGCTCCAATCCTCATCGAATTCATTGAGTAATTCCGGACAGCTGATATGGGGGAGAATCAGCGATCGCTTCGGAAGGAGGGCTCCATTCATCATAGCAGGAAGCATAGCCAGTGCAATTTTATGGCTTTTCATGGCGTTTGTCAGGAGTCCGGTCACACTTATTGTGGCCTATGCGCTCCTCTCCCTTTTCAGTGCAATGATTGCAGTCAACTGGTATTCCTTCATAGCTGACAATATTTCTGGGAGTAGCCGTGGACATTTCCTTTCCAGAATAAACAATCTTGCTTCTATAGGTACAATAATTTCCATCTCGGTAATGATATTTCTTTTCAGCTCTGATGTTACATCCGACATTATTATCCCGTTTGGAGCGGCTTCGGGTGCATATGTTCTGTCTGCTGTTCTTGCCCTAAGGCTAAAAGAAGAGAAAGCAAAATCAAAACTCACTTCCAATTTCAGGAAAACACTCAGGAGTCTTAAAAACGACAGACCTTTTTACAAGTATTTTGTTGCAACAAACGTTCAGTCCCTTTTCTGGTCCATGGCCTGGCCCATGTTCCCCATAACCATTGTTTCAGTTATGCATTTCCCCCTCAGGATTGTAGCAACACTGACAGTAATATCTCTTGTTTCAAGCATAGTCGCACAGCTTATGATGGGGAGAGTTGTGGATAAGTTCAGCCGCATCCCTCTTATATTTGCAAACAGGGTCATGCTGTGTCTGATCCCAGTGATGTATGCCCTTTTCTTCTCTTTCCATGAGTTCATAATAATGGAGGTTTACAGCGGCTTTGTGGGCGCAATTCAGAGCACAGTCATGACCTCATACCTTATGGATGTGGTTCCCACGGAACACAAGGGCGAATATATGTCCATCCTTAACGGGTTCAACGGTGGTGTATATTTTGCTGGGGCCATCATAGGAGGATACCTGCTGACATTCTTCCTCACAGTATATCCGCTCAGAGAAGCACTGTTTGCCGGATACATGATAGTATTCGCGGGAAGGTTTGCATCATCACTGTTATTCCTGAGGCTTGAGGAGGTTGGAGATAAGGGGGGGAGAAAAAGCTGGCCCCTTTATTCCATACTGATGCGGATGCGACAGCCCGGTGCTCCTTCGGGAGGAAATCTTAGACCAAAATAAAAAAATTCCACCTCCAATTCATGTTTCTGAATCGGCTTTTTTTTCATAAGATTTCCTGTGCTGGCGTTGTATGAATGGTGTCATAATTACTGAGATAGTTATAGTGGCAACAACTGCTATGGTGTACATATCTGAATTTATTATGGATTCCCTTACCGCGATGGTTGCGATGATTATTCCCACTGCCCCTCTCCCTCCAAGTATACCTGCAGTGGTTCTTCTCTTTACCATCTTCAGAAGCTGTCCAGACCTGAAATATGTCAGTCCACCTCCCACAACAATACTTATGGAGCTCATGACCAGCATCAGGAGAAGGTAAGACTCCTTTGGAATAATAACCAGAAGACCAGCAATGCTGAAGAATATAGGTATGAAGAAACCTTCGTTTATCCTGTTAAGTGTTCTTGTCAGGATTCCCTGAAGCTCTTTTCCGACCATGACCTCACTTATGAGCATTCCAGCAAAAAAGGCTCCAAGTATATATGAAACTCCAAGGAATTCAAATATGCTTGCAACAAGGAGCCCACTTATAATAACAGAACTGAAAATTATCTTCTCACCCCTCTCCCTTGCGTGAAGCCTCTCAAATATTCTGACCACATAGTTGGAATTTCTTGTTATGTACCGATCCAGTATGAAGAAAAGGACCATGAACATGACAATTGCGGGAACTATGTAGATGATTCTGATGAAATCAGTCTCGACGCTTATTATTGAGAATGCAATGATATCAGTAAGCACGACACTTGCAAGAATTATCTGCCCATCCACTGTTTCCAGTAGATCGTACTGTTTTATCAGCACCGAGATTATTGATATCGAGGGCACTCCTATTGAAATGGACAGAGCCAGTGCAGAAAGAATGCCCAGATGAAACACATAGAAAGATACAACAAACATAAGGGTAACGGGAATGATGAAGCTAGTTACAGAAAGGTTGAATCCCCTGGATGTGTTTTTCCTCAACAGGTCAACTGTCACTTCCACACCTATAAGCAGGACTATGAAGAATAGTGACACCTCCGAGAAACCTGTCAGGACTCCATTGGGCTGAATCCAGTTAAGAACGGCGGGGCCAAGTATAACGCCGCTGATCAGCTCACCGGCTACAGCAGGAAGATTGAATTTTTCGAACAGTTCCCCGAGAATCAGAGAAAATACCAGAATCCCAAGCAGTGCTATGATTATATCCATGATTTTACAGCCTATTGTCACAATTGCTTTTAAACATTTCCAGACTCAGTTCATATGTTTCATACCCTTAATGACTGGGTTATATGCTCTGTGTGATACAACATTCTCACGAATTACAGTCGGAAGAGGATGTAGGTTTCCCCTGTTCATAATTGCAATACCCTCTGAACTGTTGGGAAAAACTTCATTGATGCCCTGTACCGGAAAAGTTCAACCGTATCATTACTGAAAAGATTCGTTCAACAAACATAATTTCTGACATGTGAATGTAAAGGAGAACTCTATAATGCCGGATCTTATGATACACGTGTTATGCCCAGAGTCTTAAGTTCATGAAAAGTGCTTATTGCGCCATGGACCAACACAACGTAATCCCCCCGGATCAGGATGCATTAAACCATTTTTACATCACAATTTAGCTGTTTCAGCATGAAAGTTATTGAGATCCATGCTAACTTAAGTTATTTTACTATG
>JAKAPZ010000041.1 GCA_021822985.1 Thermoplasmata archaeon
GTCATAGAGACCCGGGGGAATGAGGTTCTCATACAGATACTTCTTGGAACAAAGGCAAATTTCACAATGACGGGCCTGATCTCATCCATACTCACATCCGTGACAGGTGAAAGCGTGGAGAGTGATTATTCCCCGTATCACATCTACATGAGAACTTCCAACAGGCTTAAGGCGACACAGTTCAGGGACATTATCCTGAGCCTGAAGAATATTGATATTGCCCCGATCGTGGAAAGCAATGCGAGGAGATCACGTTTCTTCAACGGAGTATTCATCTATGAGGCAAGGAAGTTCGGGATCATAAGGAGAGATGCAGACATCACAAGGATAAACATGGACAAGATTGTCGAAGCATACAGGGATACTGTTGTTTACCGGGATTCCATAAGGAAGATGATCGATGACTACATGGATATTGGAAGGGTTTCAGCATTCATGTCCGGCATAGAAAGCGTGGAATTCGTGACTGCGGAGAATTTCAGCAAATCATCAGAAAGCTTCCTGTCACATTATTCCGAGATGATGTCGCCGCTCAAGCCAACTAAAACAATCATAGATTCCATTCATGAGAGGCTGCTCAGCGAGGAAATGACCCTCCTCTGCACAAAATGCCTGTGGACGCACACGGACAGGGTCAGGAGCATAACAAGAATCAGGTGCGGAAACTGCGGAAGCACCCTTGTGAGTGCCATATCACCCTTCGAAAGGGAGGATGTGATGAAGGAGATCAGCCATGGCAAAATAAGCGCGAAGGAAAAGAATGCGCTCTCCAAATCCGCACATCTGGTCAGGGAGAGGGGGCAGGAGGCCCTAATTGCACTGGCAGGAAGGGGAGTTGGCCCCGAGACCGCTTCCAGAATCCTTTCAGTCAGGTATTTTTCCATAGACGATCTCATAATGGAAATAATAAAGGCGGAGAATGATTTTGCAAGAAACAGGAGGTTCTGGAATTGAAGGAGCCATACCTTATCCACTTGCTCGATCTCACAATCAGGGAAAATATATCAAGTCCGGTTCTGGTGGAAGGGGAGCATGACGTTTCTGCACTCAGGGAACTGGGATTTGCCGGAGAAATCATAAAAATAAACAACGGACTGAGCCTTCCTGCATTCTGCCAGCATATTGCAGAAAGATCGAAGAAGGCAATAATTCTTGTGGATTTTGACAGGAAGGGCATATCCATAGAGGAAAAGGTTTCATCAACACTGGAATCATTGGGATGCAGCGTTAACGACATGATGTGGCGCTTTATCAGGAAAAATTACAAAATAAAGAGCGTGGAAGATCTTCCACATCTCATTAGAAAAACGCTTGGCATTGAAGAGGGTAAAATTCACAAATCATCACGAAAAACAGGGTAGAATCTCAGGCCCTCCGGTGAGGAATATGACCTGAATTCCGCATCGTATGTCCTCTCCATATTTTCCACGGTCATGATGTCGCCTTTTCTGCCGCAGGCAATCATTTTCCCATCTTTCATCAGCAGCATGGAATCGCTGACTGATGAGGCAAAGTTGATGTCATGTATGACGCATACAATGCTCTTTCCTGCACTTTTCATTCTGTCAATTATCCCCGAGAGCAGGTGTATCCTGTCTATATCCAGGAAGGAGGTGGGTTCATCCAGCATTATGTAATCAGTATCCTGGTAAATTGCAGCAGCGATGCTGACCATCCTCTTTTCACCCCCGCTCAAAGTGGCAAAATCTCTTCCGGATAATTTTGATATCCTGCATGTTTCAAGGGCATGCATCAGTTCATTTCTGTCATTTCCCCTTGAATATGCGGATATTTCCATGACATCCTTAACGGTGAAACTCATGGGAACGGGCATCTCCTGCTGCACAAGGGTCATTTTCCTTGCCATTTCTCTGGGTCTGAAATTCTCCGATGGCACCCCGTCAATGACAACCTTTCCACTCTGTCTTCTGATCATACCTGTGATTCCGTACAGTGAACTCGTCTTCCCTGAACCATTCTTTCCGCATATGGAAAGCACCTCTCCCTTCTGAACACTGAATGTTATGGGGCCTATTTCGGTGCTTCCTCTCTTCACCACAACCTGATCCACTTCAAGCGTCATAATATCCGCTCCCTGAAAGTTTAATCATGAGTCCGATGAAGAACGGCACGCCTATGATGCCCGTGATGATTCCGATGGGGATGACCTCCCCGAACACTATGACATGTGCTATATCATTGCATATGACAAGAAAGGTTGCCCCAAGTATTCCCGAGGATGGTATGACATATCTGTTTGACCCGCCATATATGAGCCTTGATACATGGGGAAATATCAGCCCTACAAACCCGATTATTCCGCTTATGGAAACAACAGCAGCCACCGAGAGTGTCGTTATGACAATGATTACTGCCTTTGACATCTCAACATTCACCCCAATGGCCCTCGCATGGTTTTCGCCCATCTGGAGGGCATTCAGTTCATTGCTCATTGCAAACAGCACAAAACTGCAAAGAAGCACAACAGGGACAATAACATAATCCTCTCCCCACTGTATGCCCTGGAGTGAACCGAGAAGCCATATGAAAACTTCCGTGACATATCTTGGATTCGAATAGAGAAGAAGGGCCACAAGTGATGATATGAAGAGAGAAACTGCAATTCCGGAAAGAAGAAGAAATGTCGGAGGAGTCCTGCCATTTCTCATGGAAATTAGGTAAACCATGAGCACAATCAGGACTGAGAAGATGAATGCCATGAAGGATATGGTGAAATATCCCAGGAATGAGAGGCCCCCAACAATTGCAATCACCGCACCAAGTGCAGCACCGCTTGAAATTCCGGTCACATATGGATCGGTGATCGGATTCCTGAACACGCTCTGCATTGTTGCTCCGCCTATGGAGAGGGATGCTCCCACTGCCATGGCACCAATGATCTCAGGTTCCCTGAGCTGGGTTACGATTATGTAGTACGCAGAAGGGACGTAGACATTATGAAATCCAATCTGCCTGAGCAGGGATGCAGTGATATATTGAATGGGGACTGATACGGGCCCCACATCCATAGATAAAATCATGGATAACAGCAGGGCAAGAACGGAGAGGGTCATTCCAAGAGCCCTTCTCCCATGGGGGAAGAAAGAACCGGGGGGCCTGATCCCGAACATGGGCCCTCACTGTACCTGCACTGGTTCAGGGTTGTATGGAAGTGCAATGGGGAATGGGGGAATCTGCACCGTCGTGTTGTATATCTTCTCCATGAGCCACTCTATGGCAAATATTGCCCTGAAATTCGGTTCCTGGAATATATTGTCATCAAAAATGTTAAGGACATGGCCTGTTTTATATGCGGTAGTATTGATATAGGGCTGGCTGTTGAGAAGGCTGTCATTGAAATACTGATCCAGCACAAGGTACTGTGGATTGGCTGAAACGATGACCTCGTTCGATATCTCATAGAAACCGCTCTGTATGGATGCTATGTTTATGAGGTGTGCATAGGAGAATATCTGGTTCATGAACGTGTTATTGCCTGCGGTCCATGTCCCATGTGAGCCGGGATATAGTGCATAGAACATAGAGTACTCAGTTGCCGGGGAAACATTTGAGAATGCATCAAGTGATCTGTTCATCCATGTATTGATCAGTGTTGCGTTATGTTCCGTACCTGTGAGCATTCCGAGGAATGTGGTCTGGTTCTCTATGAGGGACATGCTCGTGCCTGTTCCTGCGGAGAGAAATATGTAATTGATTCCTATTGATGTGAGCTGGTTAATTTGGGACTGGCTGTAGTTCGTGAATGATATAACCGCATCGGGGGAGAGATTCACGATCTGCTGGATGCTCATGGAGGGATAGTCCGTAACATTGGGAAGACTCTCATTTGGCGGATAGGTGTCATAGCAGTTTCCGCCAACAAGATACTTGAATGCCCCAAGGGCATAAAGCGTTGCAGTGGCAGCTGGATCAAGCGAAACAATCCTGTTCATGTGCATTCCGGAAACATTGGAATCCACATAGAGAACCTTTCCTGTTGCTGGAGAAGAGTTGATGTCAAAGTATGTCAGCCCTGCAATTACTACAGCAGCAATGACAATCAGTACAGCAATCTTCCTGTTGGTTGAAGATGAAAACTCTTTCATAAAAGTGAAATTATTTTCAACTATATAATTATTTTTTTATGTCCTGTAACGCCTGAATCTTATGAAAAACACTACATCATACAGGGTCTTGAGTCCGCCCGCAACCTCGGGAATTGCTGAAGGAAATATTTCAAGGAGGCCCCCTCCTGCTGCAGGTGCAGGTATTATGGAAGTGTTTCTCGCAGCTATGAATTGCGAATTTGTGGTTATTCGCTCTTTTTCCGGAATGACAGTATTGATGAAACTGTCTCTTGGAGGAATATCCATCTGACTTGTGGTCTGCCTTGCGAAAAGCATGATCTCACTGAACAGGAGGCTGTGGAATACTGCCATGAGTATGAGGAATCCATTGCTTATGAGATGGGTATACACCATGGTTCTGACAAGCCCGAAGGATGTGGATATTCTTCCCGAAATGAGCACTGAGACAGCAGAGAGGAAGTTAACCACTACAAATATGAAACCCGTATCTGCAAGATTCGTGGAGTAGACGATCAAAAACCACAGGGAAAGCATGGATGAGTTCACGAGGCCCCCGGCAAAGGAGTCAAGGGAGAAGAGTGCTGCCAGCTCATTCCTGAGTTTCCCTGTCTCAGGGGAAACTTTTGTTCTTGTGGATCTGCCTGCATGTTCAGGGAATCTGTAGAAGAGATACGGAATTCCGGAGAGGAGTGATACTGCAAGGCTCAGGTAGAATATATCCCTGAAACTGATTCCGGAATAGAAGAGGAGGATGGCTGATGCAATGGTATTTCCGCCATAGGAAAGGAAGTTGTAATATCCGTATGAGATTGTTTTCTCTCTCTGGCTCTGTGCATTCTTCCCTATGGAATACTGTTCAAGGGCCTGGTTTGCGGACATATCCTTACCCGAGAGTGGAACTCCACCTGCAGCCATCGAAATGACATATATGGTTGCATCCTGGAACACGGATAGAAAGAAAAGAGAGATGAACAGCAGGGCCCAGAGGGAAACAAGAATCCACCTTATGGGTATGTTGATCCTGGGGAACACATAAACGAATATGGTAGAAGAAACCCCGCTTATGGCTATGACAATTCCTACCTGAAGCGCACTGTACCCCTCATGTATCAGAAAAAATGGTGCAGATATGGCAAGGAGGGTGAAAACGAATGACCTCAGAAGGCGGGAAATAGAAACGGGTAGGACTGAAGATTTTATACCGGTCAATGCAGAAGGCCCCTGTTCAGGAAGACTCCTTTATGAAAGAATCTATGGCAGACCGGATCTCATCCACGGAAGCGGAATTCTCAAGTGTGCTGATATCTCCCGGCACCTGATTGAGAGCAACTGCCTTCAGCACTCTCCTCATGATCTTCCCACTCCTTGTTTTTGGGAGTGATCCGACTATGTGGATTTCATCCGGGACATATATGGGGCCCATCTGTTTCCTTATGTCCTTCCTTATTCTTGCAACAGCTTCACCTGATGATTCATTTCCGTTTTTGAGTACTGCAAAGGCAACAATGGCCTCTCCCTTTATGGGATCAGGCTTGCCGAAAACAGCAGATTCGGCAACGCCTCCCGAGGCAATGACGGCATTCTCGATCTCTATTGTGCCGAGCCTGTGGCCTGAAACGTTCAGCACCTCATCTGCCCTTCCAAGTATCCAGAAATATCCATCGCTGTCCCTTATGGCATAATCTCCGCAGTTATACATTCCCGGATATTTCTCGAAATATGCCTTCACATACCTTTCGGGATCCCTGTTAAGAGTCATGAACATCCCGGGCCAGGGTTTCCTGTATGCTATGTAACCTTTTGTGCCGTTTGGGACCTCTTTCCCATGTTCATCAAGCACCACAGGATCGACTCCGGGCAGGGGGAAGGTGGCAGAACCCGGCTTGAGAGGGGGCAATCCTATTCCCAGCGCAGGGGCCAGCATGAAACCCCCTGTCTCAGTCTGCCAGTACGTGTCTATGATCGGGCATCTGGAATTTCCTGCATTTTCATAATACCATTTCCATGATGCAGGATTTATGGGTTCTCCCACTGAACCAAGCACTTTGAGGGAAGATAGATCATGCGATCTGACATAATCTTCTCCGAATTTCATCAGTGTCCTGATGGCTGTTGGTGACGTGTAGAGCATATTCACTCTGTATTTTTCAATGATTTCCCACATTCTTCCCGGAGTGGGGAATGTTATGGATCCCTCATAGATCACCGATGTGAGGCCAAGAAGGAGCGGTGCGAACACAATATAGCTATGTCCAGTGATCCATCCTATGTCTGCAGCACACCACCACCTGTCATTCTCATCCGGGGAGAATGCCCATTTCAGGGTGTTTGCAGTCCACACCGCATATCCTCCCGTGCTGTGCACTGCACCCTTGGGCTTGCCTGTTGTGCCCGATGTGTACAGAATGAATAACGGATCGGAGGAATCCATCCATTCAGGCTCAACAGGTACAGGGGAATCTTTTGCAACATCATGCCACCATACATCCCGCGTCTCATCCATGGAAACTTCCGAGCCTGTTCTTTTCACCACAACAACCGTGTTCACCGTGGAAGTTTCCTCAAGGGCATCATCCACAATCTTCTTCAGCTCTACTATCTTTCCATTCCTGAATCCGCCATCAGCAGTTATTACCATTGTAGATCCTGAATCCTTTATCCTGTCCGCAAGGGCTGCTGAGCCGAATCCTGCAAACACAAAGGAAAACACAATGCCCAGTCTTGCGCAAGCAAGGACAGCAGTTATGGATTCGATTATCATGGGCATGTAAATTATTGCCCTGTCGCCTTTCTTCATTCCCATATTCCTCAGGGCCCTTGAAAAGTTGTTGGTTCTCCTGTACAATCCATCATATGTGATTATTTTTTCATCACCATTCTCTGCGACCCATATGTAGGCTGCCTTGTTTCTCCTGTTTCCAAGGGCATGCCTGTCTACTGCGTTATAGCAGACATTTGTTTTTCCATTGACAAACCACCTGTAGAATGGCGCTTTGCTGTCATCAAGAACCCTGTCCCATTTCCTGTGCCAGTGTATGATATCAGAATGTTTTCCCCAGAATTTTTCAGGATTTTCGATGCTTCCGGAATATAGGTCCCTGTAAGCTGCAAGCCCCATATGATAAATTTCATCCCTGTTGAATTCATCGTTCTGCCCGGTTTCTGACATGATGGCACATGATTTTGGACATATTTTAAGCTTGAGATTCTGCGGGCACCATCAATGATTCATTTATTATTGTATAACAAATTATATAATATAAACAGTTAACTACATACACAATATCTATGGGACAAATATCGAAAGGCAGCTATACCTTCTCATCCCAGTCGCAAGAGCCTTTCATCTTCGTCAAATCCACAGGATACCTGGTGGTAAACAGTTCCAATATCAACATTTTGATGAATGTAACTTCATCAAAATCGTTCGTGATAGCATTTACCGAGACTGGACTTTTACCCGGAACACAATGGGGAGTCATTGTCGATAATGGTTTCGTCTACAGTTCGAACAGTCTGGCAGGTATTGGTCTTTTTAATGGAGTTGGTGCACCTCTGACCTATACACTGTGTCTTCCAAATGGCACATATTCCGTACAGGGATTTGTAATCGGCCAAAGCAGATACACATCATTCACTTCGCCAATTTCCATTTCAGTCAATGGCAAGTTGAGCAAACAGACAGTTTCTTTCGGCAATTCCGGTCCTAATACCGGCAATTCAGCCGCCATTGATACCGGACTTGAAGTCGCTGGCGGAGTTGCACTGGGTATTGCAGCTGTAGGTGGTTACATGTATATAAAGAAAAAACCACCATTCTTTAAGCCAAAGAGCAGTTGATCCACCAAAATTTTTTTAATTTTTTCATCAATTACCAAATGTGGTGATTTTTTTCTTTTTTCAGCATTCAATCTCACAGCAATTGTTTGTATTCGCATCATTGGAAGATTATTTCTGACATTCTCTCCATCGAAGGCGACTGGAGGCATGATTTATAGAGGGGCAACCATCACCCCCCTTTTGGAGTTCTTCATCTGCAGTGCTTTCCACAGGCGTGAATTCGGGAATGGCATTCTATTTTTATGATATCCATGTTCAGAATGCTTATGGATTTGTTGCATCTGATGCAGTTGTATTGCCTGTCTGATATGCTTATGAAAGAAAGTAAATGGTGAAAATCATTAGACGAATCGACTCAGGCGAAGAAGAATTTCTTTTTTTCAAAAAACTTTAATTTCCACAATATATTACTATGACATTGGCAGAAACTTACACGCAACAGGTGAAAACTTACGAACTCAGGAAGGCACACAAGTTCAACGTGAGTTTGCTTTTTCTCTGTGTTTTCAATGGAAAAGATGTACTTCTCGAGGATTCGATCAGGAGCATAGCGGCTATGGGGGATGAAACAGGCCTTTCATACAGCATAATGATACTCAACAACAGCCATTATCCCATAAATGCAGCATCTCTTGACGTTGCTATAAGAGAGAACATAGATATCAGGACAATTCAGGATCCGCACGCCTCCAGGGGCCAGCTCAAGAACAAGGCCATCAGGGAAATAAAGACAGACTTTGTGGTAATGTTTGATTCTGAGAAGGAGTATGATATTTCATTTGCTGATCTTCTCTATTCTTTTGTCAGGAGGAGGGAAAAGAGGATGCTTTTCTCCGATATAGTGATAATGCCAAGAGATATAATTGACGATGTGGGCGGATGGAACGATCTGAACGTTTCGGAGGACATAAATCTCTTCTCAAGGATATCCATTTCCTATGGGATACTGTTCTATCCAACCGAGGGAAGGGCGAGCATGAACCGGTTTCTGACTTACAAGCCTAAACAGTTCCAGAACAGGAAGGATTACCAGAACATGCCAGGTTCCAGGAAAATTTCACTCATGCGCGATCTCATAGCCGGATGCAATTACAGCATGAAGGATCTTTTCCTTTTCTCTACCGGAAAGGGTGAAATGAAGTTTTCAGACAGGATCATATTCATGAGTGCATACATTTATTCAAGAATCAAGGCGCCAAAGGTGAAAAAAGTGGAGAAAAACAACTATGTCACCTTCATGGAATCTATGTTTGAGTCAATTATCCTGAAGGAATACAAGAGATTTGACACTTTTACAAAGCCACTCAGGATATCAATAACCGAGGATGAAAACAGGTATCTCCTTGCGAGGAGTGAAATTTGGAAAAAGGTCAGGGCATCCATGAGGATGTTCACCGATCCATGAGAAAAGTGCAAAATATACACGCATAGCTCAATTATTTACTTATTTTATTTTTTCCGCCTGTGCCCCACACAAGAATTTGTTTCATTGCTTTGCTCATCATCATTCCGCTTCCTTTTATTCCTGCAACTGCATTTCATCATGCAGTGGATAAGCCAATTCTTGAATATTCTGGACAGATTGTCAATCCTGACATTTATGTTTACGGCAATCTATCCATAAATGGTCAAGATACATCAATGTTTAAGGGGTACAATATAATATTTTCCGGGCCCAGGGAACATTTTCTCAATATATGCATCAATAGTTCTATTTCCTGCGAGAATATTGTGAACACAGGGGGAAGCCTTGTGATCAGGAATGGGGAATTAGCAAGGCACATACAGATATGCAATTCCACATTCAATTTCAATGGTTCATTCATGTTGCGCAATGCAACCATAAAATTCTACAATGACTATATTGGCGGGACAGCAGGCATCAGTTTCACAAGAGATCATGTTTCAGCATACCATTCCACATTCAGAAATGAGGCCCCCATTTATTTTAAAGGAATATACAATGTATCCGGGCTATACCAGAAAGGCCAGCCCATCAGCAGCAACATCTCGGAAATGTATGAATATGGTGCACTCCAGCGTGACAATTATCCTGTCAGTTCCATTGCAATGTGCCTGAATTACACAATGGAAACTTCCATAAACCCTGTATCCATGAAATTTGAACTGAACAGGACATTTACATTTTCAAAAAATTTCTGCATAGAAAATCCATCCGGAAAGTCCAGGTTTATATGGAATCTTTCAAATCCGTGGTATCTTTCCAGTTTCAAAACCGGAACAAAGATTCCTGTGGATTTCAATATGTCATCAGGATCAAAACTCACCATATGGGACAGTTCCATATGCTTCCTTTCAAACAGCACAATCAATCATACGGGCATTGATCATAATTTCATGGTGCTTTCCGGAACAGACTTGTATTCTCTGAGTTCCACATTCACTGGAAATGAGGGGCCCCTGTTTAACGGAGGATACTTCAATTCTTCACGGACAGGAATTTATCTGGAAAATTGCTCAAGGGCCACACTGGTTGATTCAGGATTTTCATGCGCGCAGAAATACTGCGGAGGGAATTTGTCACCCATAATAAAAGGCAGGAACAGTATTCTTGAGATCTGGAAGGGTTCACACATATCTGTGAGCATCCGCAGATCTATGTTTGAGGAGAAGAATATTGCCTTTACAGGTATGAATGGCAATTACAGCAGG
>JAKAPZ010000042.1 GCA_021822985.1 Thermoplasmata archaeon
AAGGATTGCAGTGGAGAGGGCGGGGGATAAGGCAGGAGGTTCCATAATGGCTTCCGACGCTTACCTGCCCTTTGCAGATAATGTAGATGTTGCAGCATCCTCGGGAATAACCGGAATAATCGAACCTGGAGGATCCATCCGGGATCAGGATGTGATCGATGCATGCACAAAGCATGGAATTTCCCTGTATTTTACAGGAAAAAGAGTATTTCTTCACTGAAATACCGGCTTCCATGCATATTGTTATGCAAAAAATAAGTATGCACAGGAAATATCCCTGCCATGAATGCGGATGTTGTTCTTCTCCACGGAGGAGCAGGATCAAAAGATTCTTTTTCAGAAAGGCTTACGAAATATGCAGCGGAATGTTCCGGCATAAGGGATTCTTTGGATGCAGTTATTCACAGCGTCAGGCTTTTGGAGGATGATCCTGAATTCAATGCGGGAACGGGCTCAGTCAAGAGAATTGATGGCTCAACCCAGATGGATGCTGCAGTGATGATTCCCGGGAAACTCGGTTCGGTCATCGGCATAGAGAGGGTGAAGAATCCTGTGGAAGTGGCCCGTTTAGTCATGGAGAAGACACCTCATCTCATCCTTGAGGGGGATGGCGCAACTGCATTTGCAAGAAAAATGGGATTCCATGATTATGATCCATCCACGGAAAGAAGTGAAAATATCTGGAAGAAGACCATAGAATATCTCAGCGGGAAAAATACTGACATGCCCAAGAGATATGAAAATTACCTGAAATTTTCAGAAATGTTTGATATTCCGAAATCCACTGACACCGTTGGGGCTGTGGCAAGAATTGGCGGGAAATTTGCCGGAGCCGTGTCCACAGGTGGTGCATCCCCCATGATGAGGGGGAGGGTCGGAGATGTTCCACTTCCCGGATGTGGGATTTTTGTGGGAGAAAAGGGTGCTGTGGTTGCAACAGGCATAGGAGAGGAGATCATCAGGAGAATGTTCTGCCACAACATATACATGCAGATAGGGAAGGAATCCCTGAAGAGCATACTTGAGAGGGAAGTCGAGGCGTTCAACGGGATCGAGGTTGGAGTCATTGCGGTCTCAGAAAATGAGCAGGCTTCATTCTCCAACACGAGCATGGCCACGGGCCTCTTCACAAGATAATATTCTGTGCCCTTCCATACAACACTTTTTACCTTAAATTGCATACCCAGAAATGGATCAGGTGGACAGAAGATTCAAGTTTCTGCTTGCTTCCAGGGCTGTGAGAAGCGCTGCCCTGAGTTTTTCTGCAGTCTCATATCCTCTCTACCTGAGTATCATAGGATTCAGCAATGTCAATGTTGGACTCATGACATTTCTGGTGATGGTCTTCACTGTGATCCAGAGCCTTCTACTGGGCTTTCTGGGTGACAGGCTCGGATTCAGGGCAATCCTGATCATGGGGGATCTGTTTCCGCTGGTTTCCCTGCTTGTTCTTGCGTTTGCCGGCACGGGCCCCCTGATCTATCTTTCGGTCATAGGAGGAATTGGAGGAGGGCCCGGAGGCATGAGAGGGGCCTTCTCCACCGGAACAACTGCAATTATTGCCAAGAACTGGAATGAAACAGCAGAGAGGATCGTGAAACTTGGGCTCCTGACTTCAGTTGGGGCCATGTTTTCCACCGTTGGCGGTTCCCTCCTCATATCCCGTACTTCGCTTATACAGTATTTTGGGGTATCAGGCTCATACAGGTTTCTCTTTGAGATTTCAGCGATCCTCGTAGCAGCTTCCATCATATTCCTTATTTTTGTGGCCGAGAGGAAGGTTCACGTGGAGAGAAGGAGGCATGAGGTTGTGACTCCCCAGTCGAGAAAACATGTCATGAAAGTGGTCATAGCCAACGGATTCAATGGTGCAGGAATAGGCGTTGCGATGCCCATTCTCTCCCTATGGTTCCATGTGATGTATCCCTATGCGGACAGCACCGAGATCGGAATCGTTTTCACGCTGTCCTATGCATCGATGGCTATCGGATCTTTCCTCTCATCCAGGTTTTCGTTCGTCAGGAAGAATCCGTCCATGGTCGGGGCCTATGGAAGGATGCTCCAGGGCCTCATCATGATACCTGTGGCCCTTTCGCCATTTTTCTGGCTCTCCGGCACGCTTTACGTTGGAAGAATGTTCATAGCGGGATTTGGGGCCCCATCCAGGACCTCCATAAATGTCAGCGGACTCAATGCCGGAGATTACGGCTCCGGTTCAAGCATCCAGGCAAGTGCGGCGAGGATTGCCCAGACAACCTCCGGTACTTCGGGATACCTGATGGATGCCTATATTCCGCTTCCGGAGATAATCGGAGGAATAATACAGTTCTTTGCGGGAGTCGTTTTCATGAAACTCTTCGTGAAAAAAAGATGAGTTTCCTGCATGATCATTAATTATCAATTCAGATTCTGTTATTTATGAATCCATTTGAAGAGGCGTATATTGGAGACTGCCTGATTAAGAACAGATTCGCAATGGCACCCATGATATCAAGCCTTGCAGATGCGGACGGTTCCACCAATGAAGTCCACACAGAATATCTTACGGAAAGAGCAGCAGGCGGTTTTGGCCTCATAATAACGGAATACTCCTTTGTGCCTTCCAGGAACAGCAGGGGTTCAAGGAACCAGCTTTCCTTTGCGAGGCTGGATCAGACACCTAAATTCAGGAGGATCGCAGAGAATGTGCATGGATACGGATCAAAAATATTTGCACAGATTGTCCATGCGGGAGGGAAGGCCGTAACGGAAAATGGCGAATTGCCCTTTGCCCCCTCTCCCGTGATGTATAACGGAAGAATGCCGACGGAGATGAGTGAACAGGATATTGAGGAAGTGATTGGTGCTTTTGCCCAATCTGCAAAAATAGCTGAACTCTCGGGATTTGACGGAATCGAACTGCATGGGGCCCATGGGTACCTCATACATGAATTTCTCTCTCCAGCGCTTAACAGGAGAAATGACAGATGGGGAGGATCGCTGGAAAACATGCTCAGGTTTCCGCAGGAGATCATAAAAAGAGTGAGGGAAGAAGTGACCTTACCTGTCGGAATGAGGCTCAGCCTGTATGAAGATGATCAGGACGGCTATCCGCCGGAACATGGGCTTAAGATCGCAGAATCACTGAAAAACATTGATTACGTACACTTCTCTGCCGGCAGGAACACGCCTCCCGGTTCATCAGCGCCGTTCTATTATCCCCATGCGCATATTCTAAGGAGACTTACTGCAAAACCCTCAATCAAAACCATGATTGTTGGTTCTATATCCGACAAGGAAACGGTGGAAAATGCTCTTGAAACTGCTGACATGGTGTCTATAGGCAGAGAAGCTCTTGCAGATCCTTTCTTCCCGGAGAAGATGAGGATGGGACTGATGCCCCGGCCATGCATCAGGTGCAACCAGGCATGCAGGGATTTTGCTCATGGGCAGGTGAGGTGCACCATAAATTATGAAACGGGAAGGGAGACTCTGGTTAAAATTCAGGAACTTCATGGAGATGTGAAAATTGCGGGTGCGGGCGTTGCAGGTATGGAGGCTGCCATCTATCTGGCAAGATGCGGAATGCATGTGGCCGTTTTTGAGAAGGCGGGAAATATTGGCGGACAGATCAATGAGATATATGAAACAAGCCAGAAGAATGAATTCCAGAAACTTGTATCATTTTACAGGGAAGAGGCAAAAAGGCTGGGAATAGAACTGAAACTCAACCATGAGGTTTCGGCAGAAGATGTTGATCTCTGGCTTGCAGGGGGCCACAGGTACCCGGGTATGGTGGAAGATGATGAGATGTACGTGGATTCAAACATTTATGCGCACCTGGATGCATGCCTTAGGCTTGCAGGTAAAAAGAAAATTGTAATGACAGAGAGATCTCTCAGCTCTTTAGACAGAGGCAGGCAGGCTGTGTTCAGGAGAATTGCACAGGACAGGGGAATTACCTTTGTGAAGGAACCTGACGAGAGGTTTGCAGTGAACATAATTGAAAGGAGGCAGATCGATCTGGGGACAGCTGTCAGGAAAGGCATAAGTGAGGCTATGAGGTTTGCATCCGAACTCAGATGGTGATGAATGGCTTTTTATGAAAATGTACCGAATAACCAATATTATCCGGAGAGGGATCCTTCCTCCAAATGCGTTTCATTTTCCGGTTGCGGATTACCATTTTGAAAATTCCCATTCTGATACTTATATGATAGATATCCGCCAAAAGCGATAGACCACAGAATTATTGGATAATATACCATTCTTTCAAGGCCCCCGGGGCCAAGGAAAATATACATTCCAACATATCCTGACAGGTACGAACCAAAAGAAGCAACACCTGCAACAATGGATAATCTGGACATGGGGCCCGTTACAATTCTGGATCCTGCAAGGCAACTCAGCACTCCAAAGATGAATATTAGCTGTGCTCCAATATAATGCGTGAAAGGATACACATTCCATGGGGAAAGCCCAACCAAAAGGAATCCAATTCCGGAAAGATAGAAAAATTTTGAGGTGAATCTTCTTCTTTCAATGCGGAAAAAAAGGTATGAACTCCAGATCCACAGGATACCCACAATAATCACACAAGTATTCCAGAATACTTCTGTTGTTGTGCCTGCACCTCCAAGATCACTTATGGCATCATATCTGGAACTGTAATTGGGAAACATGGCTGATGCAGCAGTGATTGACAGAATTGCAATCCCTCCTGCATATACAAATCCCGTTCCTGGATTCCATTTCATTTTATTTCTCCGTGTATTCATTGGGGGGCCCTTCGTTTCCTTTATCACCAGAATTCATTATTCCCATACAGATATATCAGAAAATAAGCATACGGGATATATAGGTTTATTCTTCATGGAGATACAGCATCATGAGAATTTTGTTGATTGAAGACAAAAATTCCCGCTGGAAAACATTCCATTGAGCAATGTGATTTTTTGAATTGTCTTCTTTGAACATATAAACAAAAAATAATTCATAAACTTTTTTAGGAAAGTTACATTTTAGTAAGGGTAGTGTAAGCATGGCATTAGAAGAAGATATGGTTGAAATCCAGAAAAAAGTGGAAAAGAGGTTTTCAAACATAGGAAAGGGGAAATATTCAAGAATCATCAAGATGGCAAAGAGGCCCAACCAGGAAGAGTACATCAAGGTGCTGGCAATAACGGGAGTGGGCATAATACTCCTTGGCGCTCTTGGATTCGCTATATACTACATAATGAGTGGATATCTTTAAGTGATTTTTATGGCAGCTCAGCAGGATTTTGAGTGGGTGCAGTTTTCAACCAGTGGAGAGAAGGCATATTGCGGGCAGAGAATGCAGTATGACATACTTATATCAAACAAGAGCAGTGAGAAGAGGTCCTTCCATGTGAGGATGAAGGCTGAATTCAGGCAACAGGATCAGGATCTTTCATGGGAATTCATACACTTCGGATCGGTGAACAAGAAGAATGCTGCAAGCGAATCACAACCCATACTCCTCAGCCCTTCAAGCGATCACAGTGCAGAGAAAAAGCTCGAAATAGAGGGAAATCTCAGCAGGGAATTCCAGATTATTCTTGAGGCCCCCAGAGGTGCATATTCAGGGGACAGGATCAGCCTTCTCGTTTCCATATCTTCAGACGATGGAACGGAAAAAAAGGAATTCAGGGCTGACGTGGAAATCACCACGGTCATAGTTGTTGCAAGGACGAATGTCGGAAAGGAGTTTGAAGTTGCACAGAATCTCATAAATGCAGACAGGAGAGATTACGAGGAGAGGTTGGAGTCAAACCCGAAGGCACAGAAGGAGATCATTTCCGTTCTGTCACCGTACGAACTGAAGGGATACTTTTACATGGAAGTGATCCATCCGGACAGGATAACACTTATTGCAAAGAAAATGAGGGATTTCAAGGGAATAATTGATCCTGTAAAAGGATTCGTAAATCCGCAGGAACTTGCAAAATACTTTGAGCAGAAACCTTCAGTCACAGGAATAGGCATTGGGGCTTTTGTCGAGCTTATAAAGGGCCCCTTCAAGGGTGAAAAGGCAAGAGTAATGGCCATAGATCAGGAAAGGGAAGAAGTTACAGTCCAGTTCGTGGAGTCTGCTATGCTTATACCCGTCAAGGTCAATGCCGAGGATATAAGAATACTTGACTCAGGAAAACCCTGATGAAAGCAAAGAGAGAATCAAAAGAGAGCAACAGGACAAGAATACTGGAAATAGAGAAGATCCTTGAAAATCCAGTTTCCCTTGTTCCGGATTGCATTGATAAATCCATGTTCTGCCCCCTTGACGGCTACAGAAAAAAGCTCTCGGGCGGAAAGGACATTGAAAAATTTTCAAAATCAAAGGATGAGTTCCTCAGGGGCCTTGCGGAAACCAGGAAGGCCATAAGCGATTCCGAACTGAGTTTTTCTGCAATCATCAAAACACCCCATGGGACTGCAACATTTTTCAAGAAAGGCGATACTGATCAGTATGTGCTTGCGGGAATACAGAACAGCAGCAACGATGTGTTCAGGATGCTTGCATTCTCCAAGGACGTACTTACCGGAAAACTTGTGCTTTATTCCGCAGGGCAGTACTACGTAGGAACATGCAGGAATTCTCCTCCCGGGAGGGAATTCATAGGTGAAGCCCTCAGGAGAGAACATACGGAATTCACTGTGGATGAAGACGGTGTGCACAGGACCGGGAACGGAGAAATAGGAACATCTCTTTACATATCAGGAATGGAAGCAGTCAGAATCGGAACTTCTTCGCATTTCAACACGCCTTCAAGAATCATGAAGCACATGCTTTTCCAGTCTCATGAGAACATATTCACTTTCAGGTGTGAATCCATGGAAAAATCGGCCTCAAGGCAGGAGAGGGAAATTTTCTCCTCGTATCTGTCAGGGGGCCTCACAGATTCCCAGTTCATAGATTCAATTTACAGGAAACGCCTTGCTTCTGCAATCGAAGATGGGAGTTTCATTATTGGAAACAGACAGTTCCAGAATCTGGAAGAATTTACAGAGCAGATTGAAATGCCTCAGGATGAAAAGGGGGCTTTCCTTCAGGTCATGAATGATCGAAAGGGCATTTACCTGCAGGAAGGAAGCAGAAGAAAACTTCTGGATGCCATCTGGCACGACAGGGGAAGGGATTTTCTCCATGCGCTCTTTCCAGACATTGCAGATAGTGAAATACCATCCATGAAGGGGAATCCTGTTGAAATCATAGACCGGATCAGGGAATCCAGAGAAATATCGGGAATTGAAAAATCCTTTGGTTTTGTCCCATGGTCAGAGGCATCCTCTTTTGCCGCAAAATCGGCTGTCAACATGAGGATGGGAAAGGAAGTCATAACGGATCTCAGCACACGGGATAACGATATATTATCAGTGGAATACGCATTTGATCTCCTGTCAGGAAGCCATGCAAACAAGGCATGGAAAATACCTGATGATGCAAAGGTGAAGGCCTCTAAGATTCTTCCATACATCCAGAAAATGGTCAAGGCAGACATTACTGAGGCAAGGGAAGCATTTAACGAACTTAAAAAATTCATAAGGTGAAATATGGCAAGACATGTTTTATCAAAAAGGGACATGAAATCCTTTGAGGCTAAGATGAGAGATTATGGCCTGTGGGCAGACTTCATGGGCACATCCAAGATTGAAGTCGATGAGAAGAAGGACAGGAGATGCTTCTTCATAGGGAATGTGATTATAAGCGTGGAGAGGGAAGAGCTCATACCATCCATTGATCTCCTCAACGCAGTTAAACCGGGAACCAGAACAATGGAGGTGGATGACGGGGCTGCTGTCCATGTCCTGAAGGGTGCAAAACTTTTCATCAAAGGAGTTTCATACATATCCGACGATGTTGTTTCAGGGCAACTTGTCTATATAAAAGACAGAACAGGAAAATTCATTGCAGTCGGAAAGGCATCAGAATCAAAGCAGGATCTGGATAAGATGGAAAGCGGTGTTGCAGCCACGATGATCCTGACCTATGGAACAAATCCATGCGATGCATGATTTCAGTGAAGGATCATTTTATCAAAGTTTTTATCAGAAAACATTAAATCAAGATTACGCCATGTACTGTTATGACAGAAATGCTTAAAGCGGGCCAGAAAATTCCTGAATTCAGTTCAGTGGATCAGGAGGGAAAAGCACTAACAAGCTCCACACTCATGGGAAAGCCATCGGTGATTTACTTCTATCCCAGGGATGACACACCGGGCTGTACAGTAGAGGCCTGCGAATTCAGGGATTCCATGGGAGATTTTTCAGGGCTCGGAGTGGGTGTTTACGGTGTGAGCGTGGACACGGAGGCGTCCCACAAAAAGTTTCACCAGAAATTTGGGCTGAATTTTCCACTGATCGTAGACAAAGATAAGAAGATAAGCGAAGCATTTGGTGTCCTGAACGGAAACACTGCCAAGAGAACAACCTTCATTGCAGATTCAGGCGGCAAGATTGTACATGTGTTTGAGAAGGTCTCTCCAAGGGGCCACTCATCAGAGGTGCATGCAAAACTGGATGAACTCAAACTGATAAAGTGAGATTGGAGAATAATTTTTCAATATATTATTTTTTAAATGTGGAAATCAGGAAGTTTCATGTGAATTCCGGGGCAAAGTGCTAATTTTGAATTTTTCCTATAAGATATGTCCCTGATGCTTCCACAATTTCCACTTCATGCCTGCTGTAAAGATCCAGTTTATCCCTGACGACTATGGGCCTGTATGAATCATCCCTGCATACAGATGTGCCGTTCCTTCCCATCTCAGTGACCATGACATTCTTTCTCTTTCCTATCTGTCCGCTGAGTCTCTTTTCAAGTATCTCATGGTGAATTTTCGTATATTCCTGAGACCATCTCTTTACATGGTTTGATGGTGGCGGGGATCTTGAGAAATCCTTTGTGTACTGCCTCGGAGAAAATCTGGTTATATTCACTATGTCAGGTTCCGATGTTTCAAGCAGCTTCATGGTATTCCCGAAGGATTCCTCATCATCATCCGGGTACCCCGAAATTATATCCGTTGAAAGGACAGAGTCCGGAAAAATTTCCCTGAATTTCCTCACAATTGAATAATAGACTTCGGCAACATATTCCCTGTTCATGGATTCCAGTATCCTGTCATCGCCGCTCTGCACAGGTATGTGGAGGAATTTGTACACATGGGTGTTTCTGTATGATTCTATCAATTTTTCGAGAATCTCTGCAGTGTTCTTTGGCTCCATCATTCCTACCCTGAGCCTGAAATCATAGGGAATGCTGCATATTCTGTCAATAAGTTCCGGAAGCCTGATTCCGGTATCTTTCCCGTATGCTGCAGTGTCCAGAGAACTGATCCTGACCTCCCTTACTCCTCTCTCAATCTGCATCCTCACCTGACCGGAAATCTTGTCTGCATTCCTGGAGAGAAGTTTTCCCCTTGCAACCCTCGAGATACAATAGTTGCATGAGCCGGTGCATCCCTGGTTTATTGGTATTCCGTCAAGAATAGATGTTTCTTTTATTTCAACATCATCAAGCGCGCCCTTGTAGAGGCCCCTGAATTCCAGTGGAGACATCATCTCGATATTCTTCATGGTTATGGAATTCATGGAGACCGGAGGAAGGCAGCCTATGACCCTTGTGGGCCCCGAATCTGAAAGCGCACCGATTCTCTCAAGCATGTGGTTTTCTGTCTTCCTGATGACGGCACAGGTTCCGATAACTCTCATATCGGCTTCCTCCGGAGTGTGGACTATGCTATCGTCCCTTTCCATCATGCCGTTAACATAGAGTCCCGTCTCGCCTTTCTGTAGGCTGCACCCATAAGACTCCACGTAGATCTTTCTTCCCATCTGAAATGTCATGCTTACTTGTGTTAAATAATTTTTTTTAATAATTGATAAAGTGAAAGTTCTCGTGCCCAAAAAGTATGGAACACAATTAAATTGAATAAATTTCAATGTGAAAAAGATAAAAAACGCAAAAGCCTGATTGAGAATATGATGATTGTCGCTTCAATTTTATTTAGGAGGTGATCCATCCGCAGGTTCCCCTACGGATACCTTGTTATGACTTAACCCTCCTCACTGACATCAGATTCGAATTTACCCAGAAGAGCAAAACCTCATCCAACACCAGCTCGGATGGTTTGACAGGCGGTGTGTGCAAGGAGCAGGGGCATATTCACCGCGGGATGTTGACCCGCGATTACTACGGAATCCAGATTCATGAGGGCGAGTTACAGCCCTCAATCCTGACTACGAACAGGTTTCGGGA
>JAKAPZ010000006.1 GCA_021822985.1 Thermoplasmata archaeon
GTGTAATGTGCACATGCTAAAACTAAAGTGTCATTTTGCATATTCTCCAAACTAAGCAGGATCCATTGGAAAAGATTAGCGTCTTGGAATGGGGATTCAGGAATATCTAAACTTTCTTTAAATTCTCAAGCGTAAAATCCCCCTCATTTCCTTGAGAAAAAAGAAAGAATTGCCTGGCAAATGCATCGCATATCCGTTCAGGAAATTGAATCTCTCAATTGAACTGCTGCCTTTTTTGGATCGCCAGATGAGAAAATTGAAGAACTCACTGCAATCCCGTCATATCCCAAAATCCTGAAGAGATGTGCATTTTCCACTGTAATTCCCCCGATGGCTAGAACCGGTATCTTCATCTTTCCCCTAACGTGCTTTATGATTTCAGGTGTGCAGAGTTCATAATCTTTCTTGGTTTCAGTATGGAACATCGATCCAAAGGCCACATAGTCGCATCCCTGATTCTGGAGTTCAAGTGCAAGTTCAGGCCTGCAGTATGCTGATCCGCCAATATGAAGATTTTTGTATTTTTCCCTGATCTTCCCCACTGGCATATCGTCCTTTCCGACGTGAACGCCATATGCACCCACATTGTAAGCAATATCAACCCGGTCATCCATATAGAACTGGGCTCCTGCTTCCATACACATGTGGTTGAGCCTCGCTGCAACTCTTTCGGCAGTAATGTCATCCGCTTCCTTTTCCCTGTACTGAAGTATATCGATCCCCCCTTTCAGGGCAGATTCAACTTTGCCGAAAAACGATTCTCCATAGAATCCGGGAGTGATTGCGCATATGATCACTTTTTCAACGCCCCCCAGTATGGATCTTTCCATTCCGGTTCCATGACTTTTCCATCCATTATCACTGAACTGCTGCCGGCCTTCCCAAACGTTCCAACTATGGCTGCGGGAATTCCTTTGGAATTCATTGAGGCAATTATTTCTTCTGCTGCAAAGCTTTGCACCCCCATTACTATGCAACCTTCGCTTGTCACAGACCATCTGTCAAGCAGGAGCGAAGAGAGATAGGCAGTTATATATTCATTTTCGGGTATTTTCTTTGATTCAATGTTCAGGTTATGCGAAGATGCCATAGCTATTTCACTCAGAGCACCGTAAAGGCCTCCTTCAGTCACATCATGCATGAATCTTATTTCATTGTGGCTGAAGTTCTCAATGAAAAATCTCATGTGATCAGTCACAAGCAACATGTCTTTGAGAGAAACCAGTTTACCTGCAGTATCCTCCATACCGGGTGGAATCTTGCCGTAATGGCTCAGGATCACTGCTGCCTGTATCCCCGGATATCCCATGATTAAGAGGCTGTCTCCCTCCTGGACCCTGCCGTATGAAAAAACGGTATTGTGTGCATGCCCACCCATGGTTACGGAACCGATCAGAGGTAGGGATGCAGAAGGATATCTTCCCGTGTGTCCGGTGACAATGTCGATATTCCATTCATAACATTGATTGGTGAATGTCTTCCAGTACAGTTCAATCTCTCTGTCCGTTACGTCAGTCGGAAACAGCAGTGTTGCCGTGAGGAATTCGGGAAGGTTACCTGAAGTGAGAAAATCCGTCAGAATCACATTGAAACCAAATTTTGAGCCAAACTCTGTTCCCAGGGGCCTGTGGTACGAAAGAGGATCTGTTGTAAGAATAAGATCACTCCCATGAATGCCAAAATCTACCCCAATTGATGGATTGACTGAAGAATTCCTGTTTTTAATGTGTTTCAGTATTATTTCCTCAAGTTTGGATGGGGATAATTTACCCACCTCATAGAATGGCTTTTGTACCAGTCTCAACACCCCATAGATACCATGAAATTGCTCCTATGGCCCCGAATAATTCCACCACGGCGAGAAGCATTAAATAGAATTCCATGCTGCTGTTCACAAATGTTGTAAGCAGGTAGATTATAATAAGTATTCCATAGGCAAAGGCCCTGACATTCCCTATTCCTGTGCCCCTCTTCATGGTGTGGTTCAGTTCAACCTGAAGAACTTCCCTGGAACCCCACCCGATCTCTGAGAGAAATGCCCTTGCGATCAATAACCAGATGAGTATGTTCAGCGGCAGAATGTAAAAACCGGATACGATGGCAAGGAAGATCAGGAGGGCAGCCATAATTGGAAACGATATGACCGGAAGTATACGGTGTGGAATTTTCTTCACGTAAAGTGCAAGGGCAAAACCTGATGCAGTTCCTGCTAACGTTGTCAGCACTGCGAAGAAAAAGGGCTGATTTTCATAGACGCTTCCAAAATAGATGTTAAGCAGGAAAAATCCCGTGACTATGGTTGTGGCTGTGGATATCTGTTCGAATACTGCGAGCCATTTTATTTTCTTCCCGGTGTAATTCCATAATTCCTGTGTGTCTTCAATGCTGTATTTTTCACTGTTTTCCGACATTGCAGACCACATCGGACTCTCCGTAGAAAGCCATCTTGTTACAAAAACAATTACAAGCACAACCGTGGTTATGGAGAAAATGAATAATTTTGAAGCGTAAACATCAAGGCCATAGAAGAATTCCACTGAGGCAGTCAGGAATACTCCAAAATTTGCCATGTTGGTTATGAATATAATATACTGGCTTCTTCTTGCAAATGAAACACTTTCCCCAACATATGCAAGTATAACCGTCTCATCCCCTCCAAGTGCAAAATTTGCAATGAATACTGAAATGAAGAGTTCGTAGAAGTTGAAGGATGCAATGGCCCCATACAGTCCAATAGCAGACAGAAAAACTGTCAGTATGAATATCTTCTTCCTTCCATACCTGTCTGAAAATCTGCCCATTACTATGTTTCCCATGAAAAGTCCGGATGCGGCTATGATCTTATATCCATAACCATAGGATCCCGAATTTACCCATCCATAGACACTGGATGCAAGGAAAAGTATGATCCCCCACAGAAAAAGTGATGAAGCAGTGGCAACAAATGCAGTTATGTTCAATCCTTTCTTATTCTCTTCAAGCTTGCTGACCGTATTTATATAGTCGTGTTTTCCGTACATATTTCCCTCCGCCGGCATTATCCGGATCAGGTTCAAAGGGTCGATCTTGTGATCCTCTCAGCCTTTAAAGCTCCCCTTCCCTCTGAAATACCTATTGTGTATTTATACATGCCCGGTTTTTTGGGTGTAAAAAAGAATAATCAGGATGGCACAAGAGTGTAGAAGAAAGAGGGAGGAAATGGCGGAGAAAATAATCCAAGAAGTATCAATGACATCTGAAGTGTCATTGCAGGATAAATGCTGTAGGTGAGCGCATACAGTCCAATATAAATTATTCCTATTGCAAATGCGTCGAGCATGAAGTATGCATCATAGGGATAGGGATATCCTGAATATGCATTTATCAGGTACATATAATAATACAGGGAATAGAAAATTGCGGAAACAATAATGGCTGTTCCCTTTTTCATGAAAAGTCTCCCAATTCCAACCCCTATGGAGGAAAAATTGAACATTTCGACAAAACATGGAAAATAGAGTATCTGGAACATGTAAATAGTATCGGTGTTCGGGGCATATACAGAATATGCACTATGATAGCTGTTGAAAACGAACACCCAAACAATTGCTACGCCTGCCAGAACAACAAACCAAATAGGTGAAAGAAGGGATTTTAATGGATCATCTATGCCTCTGAAATAAAATGAAAAAAACAGAATTTCCGCAACCGGCAATATATACTGGATATATTGCATCGTTACAGCAATCCCGGTATACCTGTTCTCAAGATAGTTTAATGCAATGAATGAAATCTGGAAGAGCAGGTATATCATGAAGACCAGATATCTCGCATTTGTTCCATCATCATACATGATTCTTTTGAACTGCATCATCCTCTCCTACAGGGAAGATATGACCACAAGCAACAGGGCCAGTGTGAGAAACGTGTTGGAAAAGGAAAACAGTTTCCGGTATTCTTTCTCTGCCCCATTACGGAAGTAATAAATGATTGATGGTATAAGAAGCATAAGGCCAAGCGGTATTGCAAATATCCTGAAGTAGAGTCCTGTTTCCATCCATCCGAAGAATACCGGGAGGGCCATGAATGCTGCGAGTATGATTGAATTCACCAGTATTGCCTTTCTTGTAGCAGGTACGCCTTTAGTCGCAGGGAGCATAGGTATTCCTGCTTCCCTGTAGTCCTCCCTGTATTTTATTGCAAGGGCCCAGAAATGGGTAGGGGTCCAGAGAAATACCATTATTGCAATATAAAATGATGAAATTGTGGGATATCCATAGAAAGCAGAAGAACCTGCGAGTGCGGGAAACGAGCCGGCTATTCCACCTATAACAATGTTCCATTCAGTTCTTCTTTTCAGCAATATTGTGTAAAGAAGTGCATAGCTCGCAAATCCCGCCATTATGAATATGAATGCAGCAATGTTGAGGAAAAGAATGGATGTCACCATTGAAATTGCAAGAAGCGCAACCATAAGAAATATGTATCTTCCCCTGTTCTGGCTGATCTCTGTTCTTCTCTTTGAGACCCGCTTCATTCTGGAATCTATATCCGTATCGTAAAGGTTGTTGAAAACGCCTGAACTCATGGCAGCAGTTGTTCCAGCGATCAGCAATGGAAAGATCCTGTAAATGTGTGACAGGGGGTTAGCCATGGTAAAGAAGCCTGCGACTGCAACCAGATCTATAAGAAAAGTTATCTCAAGCTTAAAAATATTATTTAAATAGGAAAAATTTAATGTTTTTTCCAAATCAGAACACCGTATACGTCATGGCCTTTATGGTACCAAGAATCTGTGAAAGATCCGAGTATACCAGAATGGATAGGTCATGAGCAGATTCGAATGAATGTATCATTGCGTTGGATGTGCTGGAAACTGTTGCTGCTGTCGTGTTGTTTCCTGCTGTGCTGTTGATCACAATCTGGCCGACCATTGTCGATGGGTGCACTGTGCACCAGTATGTGTATATGCCTGTCTTGAAAAATTCATACGATACCTTTGAAACATGCCCGGGAGACTGCGTTACTTGTCCAGTGCTGAGAAGTGTCAGGGACGAGGATGTTTCTGTCGGACCCGCATTGATTGTGAGTGTATGTGGCAGATTATCTTCCTCTATGACAGTGAAATTTATCACATAATAAAGTGGAAGGTATAGTGTTGGGTTTATTGACCCATGAGAATAATTCCATCCACCTGCATCAGCATACAGGGTAACATTCATGTATCCTTTGACTGGGAGATTGGTGGGATCTGCAAGCCCACCTCCAGTCTGAGTTGGCGCGTCGAACATAAAGAGGAGCATTAATCCTGACAGCAGAATTATGATCACTCCCAATACTATTCCTGTTTTTCCTATCATATTATTCACCTCCAGCTATTTCAGGGTTTCTATAAATTTCTTCAAAAACATTGCTTGGCTCTATCTGTGGTGCCTTTGAAGTGGATATTATGAGGTTTGCAAGGAAAAAGAGTTGCCCAATTCCTACAATGACACCCCCGAGTATAGCCACATCCTGGTATACCATGTATCTTGCAAAATATCCAGAGACGAATCTGGGCATACCCATGAAGCCTCCTACTATCCAGCCCATAGACATTATCATTGAGCCTACAGATGTAAATGCAAAATGCCACCCGGCAAGTCTCCGGCTGTAAATTCTGCCTCCTGTGAGTGATGGCCATAGCATATAAATTGCTGCAAAGGCAATTCCGACGGTTATACCCATGAATACGAAATGGAAATGCCCGGTTACCCAGTATGTTCCATGGGTCTGTTCATTGAAAGGAAGAATTGCCGTGAGAACTCCCGTGATACCTCCAAAGACAAAGTCCATTATGCCGTTTATTACAAAGAGCATGGGAATGGTAAGCCTGATTTTCTGCGCAGTCCAGAGAGTTCCAATGTAATTGAAGACAGTTATTGCAGAGGGAATGACTACAAGGAAAGATGCTGTTGAGAAGAACAGGCCCCATTCAATCCCCAGACCTGATTCCATGAGGTGATGCCCCCATACCAGTTCAGACAGTGGAAGAAGAAGCCCCAGAGCAATGACACCTGACGTGTAACTGTAAATCTTGTTTCCCGTGAATTTTGGAATTATTTCATAAATGAGCCCGAATTGCGGAAGAATTGCAATGTAAACAATTGGATGGCCCCATACCCAGAAAAGCTCAGTGAAATAAAGTGGTGAAGAACTTGAGCTTGTAAAGAATATGGGATTGAAAAAGTCATAGAAAAGCATTATCATTGCAGTCATGAGGAATGGGGCTGATGCAAGAAACATTATCAGGGTGAAAAGAACAGACCATGCAAAGAGTGGCATCTTGGACAGAGGCATGCTGTCACTTCTCTCGTAGATTATATTTCTCACAATAATGATGGCTGCTATGGTGACTCCTATCATTATGAATTCAAGCCCAATAACTGCGAGCCAGTTCATGGCTCCCGCACCGTAAGGATCAAGCTGAAGAGCAAGTGGTGGATAGTAATACCATCTTGTGGAAGTTCTTGAGAAGAGTATAAAAATTCCCCCCATGAGCCATATCCAGTATCCCCATGAAGACGCATTTCCATACCTGTCTGATTTCATGTTGATAAATTTTGGCAGGAGATAATATGCAAGCCCCAGGGCACTTCCAATGGCCCACATGTAGATCATGAGAATTGCATGTTCAGTGGTCAGAATATCATAAATGACTTCCCTTTGCGCAAACAATGTAGGATATGGTTCCACAAGACTTACCCTCATTACAACGCCGAAAGTTCCTGCAATGAAGAAGAAAAGAAGGCTTGTAATGAGATATCTGATACCTATACTCTTGCTGTCATTCATTATAAAAGAATAAGGGTTGATAGTTCCTCCCACCTTTTTCTTCTCCCTGAGATAGGATGAATAATCGTAATAATTTTCGTTCAATGCCGCTACATCAACCTCTGTCTTTACTGAGAGATATTTGTAGTACATCAAAAATAAGAATATGAAGAAGAAAGAGAGAACCAAAGACGCTTCAACGAGCAATGTGGTTGCTGACATCAGGCGACCACCGTCACATATCCTCTCATAAGGTAATGCTCATATCCGCAATATTCAACACATTCCATTACAAATGTTCCTGTTTTTACGGGAGTGAATGTTATGGTGTTATTCTGGCCCGGAACTGCATAAATCTGTATTCCAAACTGCGGAATGTACAGATCATGAATTACTGCATTCGATTGCGAACCGGCTGTAGAAGTGACTATCAGAGTGTAAGTGTGGTTTACAGTAATGTTGAGATTGTCCACGCTTGTCTGCTTCCCGGTTGCATTGAAATATGTGAATGACCAGGCCCACTGGTAACCATCCACTGTTATGGGAGTGCTGTTTTTTGGGATTGCATTTGAGCCTGACAATTTCGTGGCGATGCTGAAATCGCTCTGTGAAGTTATGTAGAAATTAAGGCCTGCAGCAAAAACAAGCACTACCATAAAACCCACGATCCACAATGCTTCTGCTTTCAACTTATTATTATGATTTTCCTCACTCATCTGAAATCATCTCCGGAGTAGTCTCTGGCGCCCTTCTTATAAACGGGGTAATATAGCAATAAAAGTGTAAACAACCCTGACGCTAGTGCAGCAGCAAGTATTGGTGATTCATAGATAGCGTCTGTCTGTCCTATAGAAGATGCGTAGAAATTGGCAAGTGCGATTCTGAAAACAAAATCACTTATGATTCCTGCAATTACAGAAATTATCAGAAAGATAGATACTATCTTAGTATTAGCATCCATGGCTCCGTATGATTATATTTTATTAATAGTTTATCGAATGGTGCTTATGTCTCAATGAAAAAACACACCGTGATATAAAAAAATTGTAGTTTTATTCAATTTGTTATATTTTTTCAACTATACTTATGTTCAGAAGAGATTCTAATTTTCTTGCCGTCTTGATGTCAGGTTTGATGCTTCCCCTCTCTATGGCAGAAATAACTGTACGTTTCTCTTTTATCTTATCTGCCATCTCATCCTGCGATATTCCTATCTTCGCTCTTGCTGATTTTATTAGATCGCTGAATTCTGGAACAATTTCGAGATTTTCAATGTCAGAATCCTTCTTTTTTCGGAAACTTTTGGGATGATTACCCCCGCTAATTTTCTGCACAGGCTTGATCTGGTGTATGAATACTGGTGGTGTTGATTTCTGTGGCGGAGAAGTGCTCTGCACCCTCATATTTTCTATTGGAATCCCGAATTTCTCGCATTTTGGACATACAGACATTACGGCGCTGTCAATCTTCACCTTTTTCAGCCTCTCGCTTTTTTGTCCACATAATTCGCATTCCATATAAACCAACCTCAGATCACAATATTGGTTAATTAGTATTTGCGTTCAGAAAAATCCCCTGTCAAGAACTATCAACAGCACTATGGCAAATACGAACATAAGCAGGTAAATAGAGGTATCCCACTTGAATACCTTATATCCATCCAGAGGTGGAATTGGAAGCAGATTGAAGAAAGCGAGTGCTATATTCACCGAGCCTGCAATTGTCAGAACCAGTCCTGCAGTCCCTCCAACAACGGTGCTAATTGAGAAAAAGCTTAACCCTAAAATCATGTTGGTGATTGGCCCTGCTGCGGATATTTTGCCATAGAGTTCAGGATTTGTCACATTATAAACTTCTGTTGCTCCGGGAGCTGCAAATATGAAGCCGAGGAATGAAGTGATAAGTGCAAACAGGACACCAAAGGGCCACATCCTGAATCTTGCCTGGAATCCATATCGTATGGCCATCTGCCTGTGTGCAAGTTCATGAAGTGCAAAGGCGCTGACACCTGAAAGCATTCCCGCAGGAAGATAGAACAGCAGAAAATTTGGACCGTATAGCTGATTTGTATATGCGGAAAGCGCAATTGAAAAAGCTAATCCTATGATCAGGCTTGCTATTGTGAAGTCTTCGAGTTCACTTGAATTTCTTGTCCTTCCAAAGTTCAATATCTCCATCCTGGCCCCCGGTTAACCTGCTTGATCTCTCTTGCCTTGGCATATACCCTGTATGCCTTTCCTATACCGATATCAAGCATTATACTATAAATCATTGGGTTTTCCGGTAGGTTTTCTATTATGCATCTGTTTGCGAGATCCACAATTTCTTTGGTATCGACTGTCAACTTCTCCTTCTGGTATTTCGCAAGATCCCTGATGTAATAGTACATGGCCACTGAAAGCCTCACATCCTTGAAATTGGTTGCAAAGAAGAGATGAGACATGTCTATTTCCTCTATCCTGCTTATTCCCAATTTCCTGTTAATTATCTTAAGAAGCTCATAAGATGCCCTTTCAAGGTACTCCATTTGATAAACGTGCGTGTCTGGGGGTGTGGACAGAAATTCCATTATGTCATCCACCATTATCGGATCAGTTTTTGTAGTGCTTATGATCTCTCCTTTATCCATTCTTCTTCCCAAACTGTAACTTCTCTTCAAAACCATTCCCGCATAATTTAATATTTTGTCCATGTACATACTTTTCTTGAGGAGAGAACTGAGTTTTTCATATTCGTCTCCCTTAATTAAGGAACCCTGAGTCTTTGCAAGCAAGTTATCCGCATATGTGAAATATCCCCTTTCAATCAGTGAATATACGATAATACCTGCAGAAACTTCGTCGACAAGGTTCGGATGAGCCTGATAATGCTTCAGTATAACATCATACAGCCTTGATTTCTCAAGTTCAATGCAGGCTTCATGAAATACCTTTCTCTTATCCTTTACTGCTTTTCTTGAACTGAAGAATTTTGTGAGATATTCATTCAATTCCTCTATTTTGCCCATATCTGGAAGAATCCTTACCATAAGTGATATGACTTCAGGGCTGTCCTTGGTTTCCCGGAATATTTTCCTCAGCACCTGTATTGCTATATCCACTTGCCTGTCTCCAAAAAGTTTTTCCACTATAGTAATACCAGGATTCTGTACAGGTTGGGCCATTATTTTCTCAATTGCATTTTCCCGAAGTATCTTGTTTGACCAGTACCTGTCAACAACAATGAATAATGCATCCCTGTCTTCCTCGTTCTTCAGGTTAAGCTTCTTCATTATTTTTGAAATTTCCTGGACATTCTCGGTTGCAGCGTAAAGATTGATCATGTATGGTGTTCTGTTCGATAATTTTCCAATAAGCTCCTGGGCAGCATCATACTTTGAATCTCCTATAAATGCTTCAATCAGACCAGGTATGTCTTCAGGTTTCCTTCCCTGGCTTACAGCCTTTTCATAATAATAAATTGCAGATGGAAAATCTCTTTTTGAGAGATAAAAATCGCCGAATATGAGTGAGGTGTCCAGATCTATATTTTTCCCTTCTGCATTCTTGATCAGGATCTCCATTTCTGACATCCTGTTGCCCTGTTTCAGATCTCTTGCATAATTCAGAATATCCTGAGCTTTCATTCCTTCATTGGCGATTATTTTCTGGTCTATTCCGATAGCACCCTCAATATCATTGTCCCTGATCTTGATTTCTCTCATCAGTCTCATTGCGATTATATTTTCTATACCGGAATAATCAAGAAGATCCAGCAGGTTTGCTGTAACATCCATGTCTTTGTTTGAAACAAATATGCTTTCGACTGATGTAAAATCAAAATCTTCAAGACTGCTCAGCTTTGAAATTTCTTCAATGATCTTCAGAGCCTCCGATGCAGTTGTATTTCTGTTTATCTGGAGATATGCTGCAAGAAATGGGGTGGCCCTGATTTTTTCAATAGCTTTTTCAATGCTGTACCTGGAATTGGTAATATTTCCCGCATGTTTTTCATATAATGACCGGTAATAGAGCAGATAAGGGTCAACATCTGATTCCATACTGGAAAGCATTTTACCAGCTTCTGCAAATTCACCAGATTTGATTTTTGCTTTCAGAACCGGATAATTGAACTGTTTCCAGTCCTTTTCAGGATTCTTTTTTACAATTTGACCCAGAATTTCAGTGACTGTTGGACTCGTCTCTATGGCCGTACTCTGTTTCATCTCCTCCTTTTTTCCAAACAGATAGAGAATTGTACGGCCGTTCTGATCACTCATTTTCTCCTTTACGTACTTGACATCAGGAACAGTGAGAGTGTCGGTGTACAGAATGTCCCTTACTACACTCATAAAAGGATCTGTGTTTTTCATATTTGCAAACTTCTGCAACTGGGAAAATGACGTTTCATCCCTTGCAGTTTCGAGAATTATAACTGCAATTTCAGAATCCATGCTTCCCGATGGAATCCTTCCCAGTATTTGCCCTGCCTTCTCAAAAACCTTCATCCTCAGCATAGATTCCAGAACCTTCTTAAGCGTCTCCGGTTCACTGTCGAATCTCTCCCCGGCGGACGAATCGTACAGCATCGCAATCTTCTGGAACATGCCCTTCCTGTGTAGTTCAGCAATATATGTACTTATGAACTGCATATCAAGCGGGTTTTCCAATAGATATCTGTCCGATTTCTCCACAAATGAATCAATATTTCCCTTTCCTTTTTCTATCAGGGAGGAAAGCTTTAGCATCTCTGAGTCGGACATTGCACTTCCCCGAAGTTCCTGCATCAGTTTTTCTGCATCATCAATTCTCCTGCCCTTTACGAGGAATTTGACGGCCATTACTATGAGTTGCTGATGCCTTTCAATGAACTGCCTGTTGCTGTCTATTACAGAAATGGCAACTGCATAATTGTTCACGTTCTCTGCAGACCTGAAGAACATTCCCATGCTCTCTGCATTTTTCTCCAATATCGTGTGCCTGTCAAGAAAAAGTTCTACGACCTCTTCGTCTCTTCCAAGCTCAAAAAGCAATTTTATCTTCAGTTCGAGGCATATTTCATGTCCCGGCCTTTCATTGAGGGCCCTGATTGCAAGATTCAGGGATTCTTCAAAAAGGCCTACTTTTTCAAACAGAATGGCAAGCCTTACTCTGTCCTCCAGATCTTCCACCAGATCAATATCCATTGCTTTCAGGTGGCTTTTCAGTGAAGGTGTATCATTATTGCCTGCAAGTGCCTCCAGATAGGCAATCTTGTATTCAAGGTTGTTATCCACTGCAGAAATTGCCTTTAGAAATTCCATTGTTTCCCTGGTTGCATTTTTCTTTTTCAGGTTTTCTATTATTATATCTGTGATAAGCTTGGACGCATTTTCTGAATATTTCAGATATGCAGTCTCGTTATATATTCCATTAAGGGAGAGGAACATAGCAATAAAGTCCCATTGTGAGGTTGTTCTCCCCATTTCCAGAACGTTCTCAACTACCTGCGGAATATTTGCTATAATTGATTTTCCTTTGAGAAATTTCATTATCTCTGCGGAATCTCCACCCATAACAAGTGATTTTGTGTAAAATATCTGGAAAGTCCTGTTTTCCATATCAACTCTGTAAAAATTCCTGATTGTAGTCGAATCATGAATATCCTGTTTTTCCCACATATCCCTGACCACAACTTCAAGCTGGGAAGAGAGATTTTTATCTATGGAATATGATTCAGGAAGGTGTTCTAAAGAAGAAATGATCTCTTCTGTGATCTTTCTCCGGGTCTCCTTTGATCTTGAGGAAAGATATCGGTCTATGTTGTGTTTCAGTGTACTGTCAATGTTATCTTCTCCGGGGAGAGCCATGAAATAGGATTGTTAAATCAATATATAACTTTAGGACATGGTTTTCGCGGTATTATCTAAGCACAGATCGTGTGTACAGTTATTTTTTTATGGATCAAACAATACATGCTCATGCCTTTGAAAACAGGAAAAAAATGCTTTATTTCTCCACTGGCATCCCTTAGGGGAAATATTGAAACGGGAGACGAATGCTCTATTTTTGATTTTGCCAGCATCAGATCCGAGTCTGAACTGATCAGCATTGATTCATTCAGCAACGTGCAGGATAATGTTTCCATGCATGTAGATGAGGGTTATCCCATAAGAATTGGTAAATATGTATCCATAGGGCATAATGCAGTGATCCACGGTGCAACGATTGAGGATGATTGCATAATTGGAATGGGTGCAGTGGTAATGAATGGAGCAAGGATAGGTTCAGGTAGCATTGTGGCAGCTGGAGCAGTTGTATTGCAGAATTCTGTGATTCCAGAATTGAGCCTTGTTATGGGCGTACCGGGAAAAATCAGGAAAAACAGTCCGGAATTTCGCACTATAGCTCACTTAAATGCACTGGAATACCTGAAAATTAAAGAGATATATATGTAGCAGGGTATAGGGCTTTCATTGAGCGGCTCGCTTTTCCAAACTCAATATTAATAAATAAGCTATTCATATGGATCAAAAACGTGATTTCCAATGGCGAAGATGCATACTAGGAAAAAAGGAAAATCAGGGTCAAGAAACTCATTCTATGGCGAGAAGCACAACTGGATACAGATGAGCCAGAGCGAGGTAGAAGAGGCAGTGGTTCAGATGAGAAAAGACGGGCTTACAGCATCGATAATAGGCATAAAATTGAGGGATCTCTATGGTGTTCCTAAACTCAAATATATCAACAAGAAGAAGATAGGCGATGTCCTCTCTGAGAATAATGTTGCACCAGAAGTGCCCGAAGATCTCCTTGCACTTATTACGAAATACAAGAGAGTCTCAAAACACATGAACCTCAACAAAAAGGATATCAGCAATGACAGGAGAAGAAGTCTCGTAATGGCTAAAATGTTGAGACTTGTAAGGTACTACAAGAGAACAGGCCGTCTTGCAAAAAGCTGGGAACTCAACAAAGTATTGTGAGTATACCAATGCTTGACAAAATACTCAATAAAGATTTTATAGCTTCTCTTGACAAAGCAAGAGAATTTTTTATTAAATTTGACTATTTCAGGATTCTGGCGCATTATGATGGTGATGGCACAAGTTCGGCCATTATCCTCACAAATGCCATGCTCAGGGCGGGAAAGAAATTCCATCTGGGATTCGTAAAAGATCTGTCAAAGGAAGGAATGATCAAGAGATTTGAGGAAGAAAAGAATCTTCCCACTATATTCGTGGACTGCGGTTCTGATCAGGCAAAATATTTTGACGGGAAGGAAAACAACATACTTGTCCTTGATCACCACCTGTATTCAGATAATGGGAATGGTGTCCTTAACATAAATGCAAGAGACTATGGCATAGATGGTACAAAGGAAGCCTGCGGGGCCACAATGGCATTCATTTTTGCTGTAGCTGTGAACCCAGAAAATTCAGATCTTTTGCCATTCATGATTACAGGGGCCATGGCAGACAAACAGGACATGGGAGGATTTACAGGAGTTAACAGGGGCCTCATCGAGACATATGGAAAGAATATCGAAAAAAAGCATGTGCTAAATATTCACGGGGAGACACTGATAGATTCCATTGTGTACTCCATAGATCCATTTATCAATGGCCTCACAGGATCAAGAGAAGGTGCTGAAACACTTCTCGCTGAATTGAAACTTGATGGAACGAGAAAGCCTGAGTCTCTTACAAAGGATGAAAAACTTCTTCTCGGTAAACATCTTTCATACAGGCTGATGATTCAGGGGTGCCAGAGTGAAGCAATGTCATACCTTGAAAGAGATGAGTTGATATTTTCCAATGGTTTCACATCATCTGAGCTTTCAGAAATTATAGATGCAAATGCGAAAAATGGTGACAATTCAATCCCGGTAGAATATTTCATTGGCAACACATCTCTCAAGGAAATGATGATACAAAACAGAAAAATATACGAAACAAAACTGATAGATTACATTACCAGATCATACAAATCCATGGAAAAAAGCAAGAATATCCAGTTTTTCTATGCACCGGGCTCCGAAATGGCAGGCGCAATTTCCGGCACTTTGATGCTCTATCTTGCAGATCAAACAAAACCAGTCATAGGGTTCAATGCAGGGGATAAAATTACTCTCGTATCCGGTAGGGGTACCAGAAAGATGGTTGAAATGGGACTCAACCTATCCCAGGTGATGAAAGAATGCGCAGCAAAGGTAGAGGGGAACGGCGGAGGTCATGATATTGCTGCAGGAGGCAATATTCCACGTGGCAGGGAAAAACAGTTTGTTGAGCTTGTGGACGAAATGGTCGGGATTCAGCTCAAAAACATGAAAAGACGTTAAATACAATGTCCTATTATTCATATAGAATGGGTAAACTTGGAATATATACAAAGAACCCAAGATTTTACTATGGCGTGATCCGCGCTCTCAGGGATTTTGGAATTAATTTTATCTCTATTGAAAACGTTTCTGAAGATCTGAAAAATGTCGATGTAGTATTGAGTTCAGGTGGAGACATGAGAATATCTGAAAAACAGATATTTCAAGATGATCCTGTCAGGGCGGTGCGAAGGAGTTTTTCGTTCTTCATGGGAAGTGAAAAATTTCATACCATTTATATTGGAATAGATCCTGGGCCGAAACCGGGAATTGCAGTCACATCAAATAATGTTGTGCTGGAGGCCTTTGAGCTCTTCGATATAAGTCGAATCGGAAGCATGGTTGAAACATTAATTGCAGATTATGGGGCAGAATACTGTTCCTTCAGGGTAGGAAATGGAGACAAGCCCAATAGGCAGTACATCTTGAAGCAGATTTCACCACTTGGTCTCAATATAGAAATAATCAATGAAACTGGCACCAGTTTTCCACATAAAACACATGACAATGCCCTTTCAGCTGCAAGAATTGCAAATATAGAAATATTCTTAAAAAATGGGCCTTCATTGACGGTAAAGAAAAGGAGAGAACTCATAGAAGAGGAGTTCCGCACTTTAAATAATATTTAATTAAGATTTTTGTTGCTTCTTTTTCCTGTTGTATCTCCATTTGGGCTGGCCAGTTGCTGTTTTTCTTTTTCCTGAGGCAAGCACCAGAAATGCCATGAACACAACAACACCACCTGCAATGTAATAGATCCAGTCATAATTTGGTGGACTTCCATAATAAAAAGTGCTCACGTAGGACGACTTTACACCAGTGAATAGAGTACCGTTCACGATTTTTACCTGAAGAGTATTAACTCCGTTATTCAAAAGGCTTGAGGACTCAGTAACCGTTATATCTCTGCTTTGACCTGGTCCAAGTGAAATTACTTTTGTTGAGATGAGAGCACCGTTGAGAATGAATTGAACTGACATATTGCTATATGTAGTAGATTCCGTGTTTGTGATGTATGCGTTGAGCGTTATAGGTTCATAAACCGGAATTGCAAAATTTATTGTTTTGCTGACAATGACAGAACCATATGTCGCAGTCGCATAAATTGTGACATAGATAGATTGATTCGCTGCGTCAGGTGCTGTGATGTTGAACTCGAAGAACCCACTCTTTGAAATACCGTGTGAATTTCCCCCCGTGGTAAGACCTATGTCATATTCAGAAGCTACATAAACAGTTGCAGTATAGTTAGTAAAGCCCGCTGATTCATTAAAGAAAATCTGAAATCTTTCAGTTTTGTATACGTTTGATGGGTGAGATACACTAACATTAAAAGAGCCGTTTGCAGCATGAGAAGGCTCTGCAAATGCAAGAGGTATTGACATAACCATAATAGATATACAAAATGCTACAAGTGAAATTTTGTGGTTCATCTATTTTTCCTCCCTCTGAATGCAACGCCTGCCAGTCCACCAATCACCGCTATCGCGATAATTAATATTCCAATTTCAAGCGTTGATACTGGGTTGCCGGTGTAATTTGCTATAATGTTTCCACCCTTTGCAGTATTATACAGTGCGCCAAGATTGGGGAACGATACATACAGGTTTTGTGAGTGAATAGCCGAAATCTTCTGTTGATATATGCTGTATTGCACTGTGAAATTAAATACGCTATTATAGTAATTGGATTCTGGAACCAATATAATAACCAGATTCTTTGACTGCCCGTAAGATAGATTAGTATAGTTCACGATCTTTCCATCAATACTAAACATAACCTGCCAGTTATACCTGGAATAGATGTTATCGGAAAGATTCACAGTTTCGTTGGTATTTCCACTATTTTTCAATACTCCACTGTAAGTTATGTTTCCACCGTCGAATGCTGCAAAAGTGGTTGAAATGTTTAGAGTGACAGAATAATTTACACTTATGTTGACCTTTACTTTGTCAATCAATGAACCACCATTGTAACTGACCAAAATAGGTATTTCATTCATACCAGAAGCCACAATATTAGTATTTTTAAAGCTTGCTTTCACATAATCTGTTTTGTTAATTCCAAGACCCTTCAGAGTGCTTGTATTAAATGTTATATTCCAGTTACTGCTTCCCGAAGTTAACGTTAAATTTGCCTCCGTAGAGAGTAGATTAGTTACGTTAAGATCGTAAGAGAATTTTGAATGTTCAGTTATGTTTTGTGCGACGTAATTCTGTTTTATTGATATGTTTCCGTTGATTACCTTTTCAAGTACCAAATTAAGAGTCTGTGATTTATTGGTATCAACTGTGATCGTTGCCTGATATTCATTATTGAATGTGTAATTGTTAACTGTTTCAGTGCTTGCAGTATACGATGTGAACGAAAGGTTTTTAGTTGGAAAGAGAGTGCCTCCTCCTGAAATTATCGATATTCCAATATTTGAAACCGTTACATTCACCTTCTCTGTTTTTTGAATGTTGCCGAAATAAGTGTAAACATATATGTATTGCGCAGGTTTCAATGAAATATTTTTGGCTGATGTACCCTGAAATAATCCAATGCCAAGATGGCCAAGATATGCTAACATCGAGGATTTGCTGTGTGCATAAACAGTGTATGATCCATTCACAAGATTGATATTGTATTGCCCAGAGCCTGTAGTATATGTCCAACCTTCAAGCAAATTATTTTTATAAAAGGAAACGTTGACAGCTGCCATAGTTGAACCAGTATACAGCGCAATTCCGTTAACTTCTGTATAGAATGGAGAAACGCTTAACGTTATGTTACTCTGAATGTCAGACTTCAGTGATATGGACATATTACGATAAACTTTAAACTCACCAGTTGAATTTACCAAATTATCATAATATTTCACAGAGTAAGATCCTTGAGGTAAAATAAATGACGTAGAAGTAAGGTCTATGACGCCCGCTGATGAATTTACCATGAAATTTCCCGTAGTTATACCTAAATTGTTTGTGAGATTAAGCCAGTAGGAATTATAGAGAATCGCATTTACTGTCGTATTATTGTTGATTGTGTATGTAATTATTCCAGATTGCATGCCTGTTCCACGTTCATATACCGTATAAGTTCCCGGCACTATAGTCCCATTAATTTCATTTATTAAACTGCCATTGTGGAAAAGTTTGTAAGATTGCACACCGTTTACACTGAACTGAACATGGCTCGTAAAATTGTATGACTGTGAATAAGTAACAGTTGAAACAGAAAGTATTGATTTAAACGATGAAATAATTTGATTACCGCCGAATATTTTAAGATAATATGACCCATATGGAAGATTGTTAAAGCTGACATTTCCATTTACTATGTTGGAAGTGTAATTGGAATATCCCTCAAGAACAATTTTAGCATCAAGTAATGCACCACCATTTACTGAAGTAAATTTAAGAGAAACATTGGATTTTTGAATATTTAAAGACGCATCTTTCTGAGCGGATACTGAAAAGACAGAAGTCGAAAACCCTTCAGAATAAGCCATCATTGTAAAACCTGTTAAGGATTGAGCGCTGTATGCAATCAGAGTATCCCCTTTTGAGTTTATAATGGCAGAACCATAACTAACCCCATCTAAATGTATTGTAGCAACACCAGAATTTACTGATGATTGGCTATCGAAGACGGCTGCAACTGAAGGATTATAGATGCCTATTTGTACTGTTTTTGCTGTTTGGAAAGTCATATATTCGTGGTAGTTTTGGTTCAGATTCAAAGTTGTGGTAGAAACATAATCGTTTGTGCTTGAAAATGCGGACGCGTAAATAGTATAAGTAAATCCGATCGGCAGGTAAATATTGTGGTTCAAAGCTTGAATAGTTTTTATAAAAGTTCCCTGACCATTAGTAAGAGAGAGATAGCCAAATAACTGCGTCAGATTTAAATTCGTATTGCTTATTGACAATTCTGCAGAAGAATATGCATTTAAATTGATATTTTGGGAAGAATTGATATTTATACCCTGAAGCACCGTCATGTTATTGTATGTGTCATAGACAGTATAATAACCAAACGGTACTAGTCCCGTATATAAACTGCCATTTTTCTGAAGTTTTATTTCATTCTGAGCATATGCTGACTGATAAATGTCGAGAACCGAAGGAGTGAAGCCTGATGTTGAAAAGCCTATTGTTAGTCTGGCTGCAGGTAAAAGGGTGAGATTTAAGCTTTTATTTTCCCCGAGAACACGCAAATAGACATCTGATATCTGCGTTATACTGTTTCCAAGTTTTGCGTAAACTGAATAAGATCCATTAACAACGTAAAGGAGCGCTGTTCCTGTGGTATTAGTAATTGCAGAGTAACTGCCCGCATAAACAGTTGCACCAGAAACCTTTTCTCCACTGTAAGACAGATTTACCTGAATAAGTGACATTGGTATTTTTATGGAGTATACAATGTTTGAATTTGGAGTGTATACATTATACTGTATGTTGTGATATGTGGTTCCGTTCGTGTAAACTGAAACTGAATAATTTCCTTGTGGAATTCCACTAACATTGTACGAACCGTGATTTATACTGAAATTGAAATACTGGCCTGAGATGTGATTTTGTAATATAACTGTCCCATTCTCCACATTGATGGTTTTGGAACTCTTTCCATTTACTCCATTTTGCTCCAGAATTTCAACACTGCCGGTAGAATTGAAATTTCCAACCGCGTAATTTTTGATTACGTAATAACTGGGTAAACCGGTGGTAGAATTCAATGCCAAGTCTTTTCTTTCTGCCTGTTGATTTGTTACTTTTACTCCGACTGCGTGCAGGAAGTTTTTACCTTCCAAATTGAAGGTGTTCAAAGTTCCGTATGAATAAATGATTGTGTCATTGCCAGGAAGGGCAGTTATATTATAGTATCCATTTGAATTTGTAACTACAGACTGGTGAGGTATTCCGTACTGATCTAATATAGTAACTCTAATCCCTGATTCAGGAATGCCTGTCTGCGTTTTTATCTGTCCTGTGACAATTGCCCCGGGGAAATATCTCAAAATTGGATCCGTTCCCTGAATTATAGACGAAACCTGTGGGAAGATAAATGCGGTACCTTTTCCTTCTTTCTGAAGAGTGTAAGCCTGTTGGATTGGAAGCAATTTGAAAGCATTGGTGTGTGCGCTGAAATTTTTATATGGATTATATGGAACCCCGTCGTACACGATTTCGAAATTACTCATGTTCCAAGCAGGTTGCATAGTATAATTTGTCGTTCCAAAAGTAAGGCCGGGGATGCCCTGTGTCTGTCCAACTGCTGATGGAGGTAATCCAATCATAGCCCTGTATATTGTAGTATTGTAGAATGCAGGTGTGTACTGAATTGTATAGCCCGTAGGAATTAAGTTTGTAGGAAGTTGGTTCAGCGGATATGTGCCATTTGGAGTCTGTGCAAAAATCTGATAATATGCTGTTGGAACAACCCCTCCCCCGGGAGTTATATATGAAGGCGTATCCGTAAGATAAGCGGGAGCATAGAATATACCAGTGTTAAGTCCGTTGAGAGGGAAAAGTGAATGATCTACTTGTATATATTGAATGCTCCATCCCGTTGCACCCTGTAGATTCTGATAAAGATTTACCAGATTGGTAAGACTTACTTTTGATGCAAGCTGTCCCTTCATTAGAGCATAATATGCATTAGTGGTTGAAATAGATGGAATAAATCGTCCATATACTGATGCGTTGTTTAAGATCCATGGGACGTCCTGTAGGGGATTTTTATAAATACTCTGAAGAATATTAATATCTGATGAGTTTAAATATTCTGAGAGAGCAATCCTAATAGAAGGTGTGAGATTACCATTGTTTTCCAACATTGAAGCCTGTATTAGTCTTGCAGACATAAGAGAAATTATCTGTGACTCGTTTTGTGAAAGCAATATTTGCCCAGCAACCTGATAAGACTGTTGGAAGTCATCGGCGACAGTTGGATGTTTACCCTGGCAGAGCTCTTGGAAACCATAATCCCACCAGTTGACATAAGCAGGTTTTTCCGCAATTGAGAGGTTTTGTTGCTGGGTTGAGAGCCATGCAAGGGATTTAGATAAGGGTGTTGTTGAGTTGGTGATGAAGGAACCAGTGGTACCAAAGTAAGTGCTTTGGTTCGCTAAGTAAGATGATGATTTTAGGAATGATGGAAGGGAGTTATAGACTTCATGATTTACAGAATTTGCAGAATTTCCCGGAACGGCAGCTGAAACAACCCCGAGACCTGAAGGTATAAGAATTCCAAAAGCTATTAAAAATACAAAAGCAGCCTGAAGCCATTTAATATTCCCTGTAAGAGCCTTGCTCCTCCTATATGTTCTTTTAATTCTGTCTTCACTGACATTCTTATCCAGTTTGAGCAGATTAGAGAAATATGCAAGAAGTGCAGCTCCAAGTATTGCATAGCTTGGGGCAGCAGTGACATTGAATCTGGCTGCCGCAAAACTCATATATATAGAAACACCACTGAATACAAGAAGCAGAAGAAGAGAGTCTGATTTTTCTTTGACGAAAGAATAGGTAACGTATGCGAAACCAGCTATACCAAGTATAAACTGTGCTACTCCAAATCCGCCAATGTACTGGCCAAGAGGCGGTGATTGTGCTTCAGCTATTGTTTGATATACCCTTGTTTTAATGAAATATCCTTCCCCTGATATGATTTCATTGAAAATATGTGGTGAAAATTTGTAAAGGCCAGCGAGAGTTACTACAATAAATAGTATCATTACTGGAACTGAAATTATCCAAGGTTTTCTACCAGCTATACTCATTAAAACAGAAATTAATATTAGTCCTAAACCAATGTAAAGTGGAGGGATGAACCATGCACTGGGTGCATTGTTTGCTGCGTAATAATAATACGCACTCATGGAAAAAGAAAGTGCAACAAATATTACACTTATATAAACAAGGTACTCATTGTTTCTTGAGAGAAACAGATTTACTATCAACTGAATAACGATATAAATAGTCACAATGGCAAGAATATAAGCATGTCCCTGCCAGGAAAGCTGGAGTGCCCCATATGTTGCTCCGGCTAGAAGAGAATACACTGTAGCCTTTCTGTTGTTCCGCATATACCTTTTCAGATCACTATAATAAGCTTTCACATCGAAAAGACTGCCTTGAATAATTCTCTCTTTGGTTGAAAATCGAACTGCCCTTTCCAAAAAGTATATTGCAAAAAATGCAAAAATAAGTTCTGGAGTGTGCATCCTCCCGTCAGAAAGTATTCCAGATGAAAGGTTACTTGGCATTAATGCATAAAGAACAGCACCTATCATACCTGCTTTCTTTCCCAGTATACTTTTTCCAAGCATATATACAGGAATTATAAGCAGTGCTCCAAACACAGCGTCAAATTCCATGAATGCATAATATGCCGCATTAGAAGAACCTCCAAGGAATGGTCCCAGAATTACTGCGACAAATGCGATCATCCAGTGGAAAAATGGGTTTCTCGGATTCCCTGATCCGATAGGATAATTAAGTCCTATAGTGTGAAGAAGAGTCGTGTGGTTAGATAATATGTACTGTATAATTATATAATTAAAATATGGATCGCTTCCTCCCGAAAAGTTGACAAAACCATCCAGGAATGTTTGGCCCCACATGAAGAAATTTGCAAGGAACATGTAGAGCGAAAAGAGCAATAACAATCCAACAAACTCCCAGTTTTTCGTAAACCATTTGGTTAATTTCTCAATAGGTTGTATCTCTTCCAGTTCCATTTTACTACTACCGAAGCGGTTAATACAATCAATGTATAAGAATGTTTAACAATCCAATAAATTAGAGAGCATATTATTTTTAATCTTCAGAATGTGCAAACTTAAAAAAGGAAAGTTGTGAGAGTGATTATTTTGTTGTTTAAACCCTCATCTGTAAAGGCATTAGCCCAGTAGAAATATAATTATGCATTGTGCCAGAATCTCTTCTGCTTAATAGAGGCGAACAATAATCATTTTAAAAAATAACCTTCGTATAATTAATTGATAATTAAGGTCGCAAATTAATGTTTGAAGACAAAATTTAACATTGATTCTTGAACTATTGTTTCAAATTTTGCCGTTCAGGGAGTCCAGATCAATCTGCATATAAACTGCTGGAAGTTCCAATTCATAAAGTTTAATGGTTTCTGGATGAATTTCACCAATAAAGCCGGACCTTTGGTTGTTGATTGTGATATATCCAGACCTTCCATTTATAAAACCGCTCAAACTTTCAGCTGAAATTGTAAAATTAAAGATACCAACGGAACCCAATATAGAGTCTAGATATCCTTTAATTTCTGAGTATGAGGATGAATTGGAGCATATTCCTATTGATAGTACCCTTTTTTGAGCATTCTGATCAATTATATCGCCAATTTCAAATATTTTCTGAGGGAAGCCATTATGCTTATTTCTTTTGAAGAACTCCATTATTCCATTGAAAAGAGATTTCCTGATTGCTGAATAATCTTCACTTTTAGGATTCATGATTAGTACAGCTTCATTATCTTCAATTTTTTTGGAAGTGAGTACAAAATTAATCACCTCTTGGAGTCCCAATGAAAGCAGTATGGATCTGAGTTTCTCGGTCATTGCGTTAAATAAATCTGGCTTTCCAGTAAATGTGGAGTATAATGGTGCCTCTGGGATGTTTCTAAGTTCAATGGCTTTCACGAAATCCTCCATAAGATCTGCCTTGCCCATAATATCGACTCTTCCGATAAATGGAGTGTAAGTATTTGCATCATATTTTGTATAACCCATTCTCTCAAATATTGAATCCATTTTTACATTCTCGGGAATAAATCCAAGAAACTTTTTGATGTATGATTGTTCGATAGCGATATGGCTTTCTCTCAGCAAATTTTCAATATCTAATGCATTTTCCCCCTTTGTTTCCATGACGTATATATCTGCCCCTAAATTTACAAAATAGCCAATAGATAGCCTTGCAGCAACTTCGAGTGATTTTAGATCCTCAGAGGTGATATCAACCAGCATTGTTTTTGTGTCCCCCCTTATTCTTGTTCTTTTTGAATTGAAGAGTGGTGGTATGGATATAGCACCTTCATTGTCCGTGATAGAGAGATACTTGCCGCCTTTCAAATTTCCCGCGTAAGATATGCCTTTTTCATGATTTGCAATGAGATCCCAAATATTTCCAGAGACCTCATCAAAGGTTATAAAATCAAAGCTTGAGACCCCTTCACAATAATTTAGGTTTCCATGTACATGATCAGCATCATGCAATCCAAATGCGAACAGCCTTCTTGCTCTTCCAGTTGTTTCCGAGAGTTTGTCAGTAAACGCAAGAGAATCCTGCATAATTTCTTGGCCATTAGATTTGAAATGAACCTCAAACGCCATTGCATACTTTCTCTGGGAACTTGAAGAAATCAATATCCTGTTGGATTTTTTCAATTCTCCCTTCAAAAATTTCTTATTTTGGAATCGAAGATATGCTTTATGCAACGCCATTATAGAATACAGATCTGGCCTGTCAGGATTGAGTTCAATCTTCACCTCATCATTGTTTTCAACTGAAAACCCCATTACTCTGGAAAAAAAATTAAGTTCTTCCTTCCAATTTTCGCCAAAAACGTTCAATGCTTGATTTTCAGTGGTCCTGATAACGACCAAGATCAGTCACCTTTATTCTTTTCTACTGTATCCTTAAATTTTTCATCCACTTTTTTGGCCATATATTCCCTGAGGACAACTCTTATGAGTTCATCCACGGATACTGCCTCACCACTGTTTATAAAGTCATCCAGATCCTGTAGCATTTTCTTGGTTATTTTGACATTGATATTTCTAACATTAGTATTTTCATCGTATTTTTCCATGAATTGTTTAATTGACTCTCTTATCACATCTGATATAGTGTCGTAATTACCCTTGTCTCTGATGATCATAAGCCTCTCCAGGTCTTCCTCAGAAACCCTTATTGTTATTCTATATGGAACTGACATAAGCATCTTCCAAATTCCATGTAGTATATTATACACTCCTAAAATGTTTTTCCATTGCAGTCTGATTTGAAATAAATAGAAAGTATTTCTTTCTCTAAATCCGATAACAACATATCTGAAAATATGATTGAAAATAAAAAATTAATCCCTGCTCTTTGTTTTCAAATACTCAATCGCATTTGCAAACAATAATGCAAAATTACGCTTTTATAGCCTTTTTAATGATGAAAAATAAAAATAGTTTTTCACACTGTATGTAGTTATTATCACTACAAGTCTTGATTCAAAATTTGATTTGTGTATTTATTTTAAATGGTGTTATAATGTATTGAAATAAATCGAACGATAAAAGATATAGATATGTTCAGCGTACCAATATTCGGAACATTTGATACACTTACAAACATTGGAAGTTTTGTTCATGCCATACGAACAAAAATGACAATAAAAATGTACTTGTTTTAGCTATTGTAACTACAAAATACTTTTAATGCAGTGTGATCTATAATCGAAGTAAGGTGTATAAATGATCGCAACGGAAGAAAGGAACAAATTCCCACAAATCAGATTCGCATCTGATTTTGAGGTGAGTAAAAATGCGCCATTTAAAACTGTTGATGAGTTCGTAAGTTCTATGAGTAATCTCATAACAGAAGACATGATGGTAATGAGGGTTACAGAGAGCCTTTGCCCTATCTGTGTCGATGATGAAAAATTCGACCAGATGAGAATCCCTGCCATTGTCTATGAGAATGGTGGAGAAGTCAGATTGATAAAAGAATGCCAGGAACATGGCATAACGAAAGAGAAATACTGGGAAGACTACGAAATGTACCAGGAAGCAAAGAAATGGCAGGATGCTGGAATAAAGATCCTGAATCCACATGTAGCTTACCTTGAATCAAAGATAGTTTGCCCGACACACTGTGGCCTTTGCGTCAAACACAAATCACACACTGGCCTTGGAAACGTTGTCGTTACAAACCGGTGTGATCTTTCATGCTGGTACTGCTTCTTCTATGCAAAAGAGAATGAGCCAATATATGAGCCCTCCCAGGATCAGTTAAGAATGATGCTCAGAAGAATGAGAAATGAGAAACCAGTAGGGGCAAATGCAGTTCAGATTACAGGTGGAGAGCCAACTATAAGAGATGATATCCTTGACATAATCAAAATAGCAAGGGAAGAGGGATACGAACACATTCAGTTGAACACAAACAGTGTAAGAGCAGCCTTCGATCCTGATTTTCCAAAGAAGATAAGGGAAGCTGGCTCAAATGTCATATACACTAGCTTTGATGGCCCAACACCAAGATCCAACCCAAAGAACTTCTGGGAAGTACCAGCTGCTCTTGAGAACTATAAAAACGCACCTCTCGGTGTCGTTCTGGTTCCGACAGTCATAGGCGGAATAAATGATATGTACCTTGGAGACATAATAAAGTTCGGTATTAACAACATTGACGCAGTAAGGGCAGTCAACTTCCAGCCAGTAAGTCTTGTGGGCAGAATGCCTGACAGAATGAGAGAAAAACAGAGAGTCACGATACCAGGATGCATTAAGAAAATAGAACAGCAGACAGATGGACTTATTGGAAGAGAGGACTTCTTCACAGTTCCATCAACAACAAAGGTATCAAACTTCGTTGAACAGCTCAAAGGAAAAGACATGTACAAACTGTCAATACACTTTGCTTGTGGTATGGGGACTTACATATTCAAGGAGGATGACAAAATCACCCCTATAACCAGGTTCATAGATGTGAGAGGAATGTTCGAGTACATTGGAGAACTTTCTGAAGACATAAAGAGTTCAAACATAAAAACCCTGTCCAAGGCAGCATCACTCACAAAACTCTGGAGAAGCATGAAGAGATTTGTCGATTATGAGAAGGCTCCAAAAGACTTCAGCCTTAAGGATATGGTATACAATGCTTTCACTGAGGGAGACTACCATGGGCTGAAAGCATTCCACTACAAGAGTATGTTCATAGGTTTCATGCATTTCATGGATCCGTACACATATGATGTAGACAGGGTTGAGAGATGTGATATACACTACGCAATGCCTGACGGAAGAGTTGTTCCATTCTGTGCCTTCAACGTCATACCTGAGCTTTACAGGGATGCAACTCAGAGGAAATACTCCATACCAGCAAAAACCTACGAGGAGAAAACTGGAAAAGTTCTGAAGAAAGAGAAATACTTCAGGGAATACAACATGGAGGAGAAGAGAGGCATCATTGACTTCTATGAAAAGAGCATAGGCAGAAAGCTCTCTCAGGATGAAATTGGCCTGAACCTGAACGAGTCCATACCGGTTATATCTTCATCAAAACCAGAAGATTAAACCCCAATTTTTTTATGTTTAAAATTTTAGAACACGGTTCAGACGTAATGTTTGAAATCTATTTCAACGATACAAATTCTTTTTTTGAACAGATAGCGGAAGCATTCAGAAAAGTGATGGTTGATTTTTCCCCTAAAGGAACTATGATCGTCAAGACCATCACAATAAAGGATAATGGAGAATATCCAACAAATGCAATAAGATACCTGAATGAACTTATCTATATCTTTGATCTTGAATGGCTAATTCCAATAAAATGCATTGAAATTGAAAAGAAGAATGGAGTAATAAAAATAACAATGTCGATGGAAAGGATAAGGGATCCAAGTTCACTTATAAACATACCAAAAGCTGCAACTTACTCTGGCAGCAGAACAGAAAATTTTTCCCCACTCAGGATAATTATAGATATATAGAAAAATCACAAATCCTATTATAAAATAAAGTGATGCAGGAGAAATGATAGACTATGGTGCCCTGACAGAATTTCTTTTAATTCTTGCAGGAGGCGTTGCTGCGGGAATTATTGGTTCCCTGACGGGCCTTGGAGGGGGATCGGTTCTTGTTCCGCTTCTTACACTTTTCTACGGAGTTCCGATTGAATATGCAACTGGTGCAAGCCTGATATCCACCATTGCAACATCTGCAGGCTCGGCAAGTACTTATACAAAAAAAGGAATAGCAAATATCAAAATTGGAGTCGGACTTGAGGTTGCCACTACCCTTGGAGCCATAATAGGTGCTTTAACCTTCGAGATTGTTGTCACCCATAATCTCCAGTATATTTTGTATCTTCTCTTCGGAGTCGTAATTTTAACATCAATAATTCCAACTGTTAAGAGAGGGAAATACGAGTATCCAGAGGAAAAAACATTGGATTTTACAAGCAGAATATTCCAACTTAGCGGCAAATATTATGATGAAAAATCCAAAAAAGAAGTAAAATACACCGGTATCAGATGGTGGCTTGGAGAAATTATAATGTTTTTCGCAGGGCTTTTATCCGGGCTACTGGGAATTGGAAGCGGCGCACTGAAAGTTTTGGGTATGGATTGGGCAATGAATCTTCCAATGAAGGTCACCACAACTACGAGCAATTTCATGATAGGCATAACTGCTGCTACTGGAAGCAGTATTTACTGGTATGCAGGTTATATCCAATTTTTCCTTGCTTCGGCTACCGCAATTGGTGTGCTTGTAGGTTCGAGAATAGGTTCAGCACTCCTCCTTAAAATATCAAATAAGGAAATCAGGTGGATATTCTTCACAGTTCTAAGTTTTCTTGGGGTTGATATGATCTTCAAAGGCATCACCCTTTCAAAAATATATAACATTCCTCCTTTCATTGGTTTTGGGATAGCTATCACATTTTCAATAATTCTTGTAATACTTCTTTTCATCAAGTTGTTAATATCGGAGGGCAAGTATGGAAACCTCAGATAAGCTTACATCAGTAGTGAGTGCAATTCTAAAATATGCTATCATATTAAGCATAGCTTGCATTGTTATTGGAACTAGCTTGATGTTCATAAATGGAAATGCAAATGGAATTCCGATCTCTCAACTCGCTAACTATGAAAATCCCAAGAACCCTTCATACAACTCATCTTCTTTCTCGCCTGTTTTAATCCCACAGGGATTAGCCCATTTTGATGCATTGGGCTTTATCTCACTTGGCCTCTGGGTTCTTATCTTCACGCCTGTGACTGTTCTGCTTTCATCCCTAGTGGATTATATGTACACCCGCAACAAGCTCTATACTATCCTTACCTTTATAGTGCTGTTTAATTTATTTGCTGCAATTGTAATTGTACCTTATTTTGTAACAAATTGAATATTGCATTGTTACAAAAAAGTTATTAATTTTATAAACATCATGAAAACGGTGCACAATGCTGAGATTCGAAAGAGTTAAAATTAGGGAGGAAGAACCTGATACCAGAACTAAAAGTTTCACTCTCGAACCTCTTATAGAATACTCAAATGATGAAGCAACCACTGAAGCATCCAGATGCATTGGATGTAATATGTGCACACAGGCATGTCCCGCCAGCCTGGATATTGGAGGATACATAAACAGCACTGCCATCGGAGATCCTGCACAGACAGTTCGTATAGTTTTCGAGAATTTGCCTTTCCCTGCAATTATTGGGAGAGTCTGCACTCATAACTGTGAGGATATCTGCGTCATGTATGATACCGGTGGCCCCCTTGCCATCAGACATATCAAGAGATATGCTGCTGACAAATTCGATGATTATTCAAAAATTATGAATGTGAAAAGAAGAGCCTTCCTTAACAGGAAAGTCGCAGTTATTGGTGCAGGCCCTGCAGGAATGAGCACTGCATATTACCTTGCTATACAGGGAGTAAAGGTCACAGTTTTTGAAGCTCTGCCCGTTACAGGCGGTTTCATGAGAGTTGGGATACCGAGATACAGGCTGCCTGACGATGTGATAGATAAGGAAATGAGATACATCCAGTCACAGGGAGTAGAAATAAGGCTGAACACAAAAGTCGGAAAAGATGTCCAGTTCTCAGATATAATGACTGAATATGATGCTGTTTTCATTGGTGTCGGAAACCACAGGCCAAGAATGACCGGTACAACCGGAAGTGAAGCGGAAAACATAATGCACGCCACAGAATTTCTTGGGAAGATTGCATTGGGTGAACATATTGACGTCGGAAAAAATGTCATAGTCATTGGCGGAGGATTCACAGCCAATGATGCTGCAAGAATCTCCATGAGGCTTGGAGCAAACAATATAAAAATAATGTACAGAAGAAGAGAGACTGACAGACCAGGATACCCATCCACAAATGCAGACGAGGAAATGGAAGAGACACTTTCTGAAGGCGTAGATTACATGTGGGAAGTGACACCGTTCGAGTATGTCAGGGAAGGAAACAGGATTGTTGCAATAAAATACTGGAGAAATGAGATGATTTCAGACGGTGCAGGAAGATCAAAACCTGTTCCTATGAAAGAAAAAACTTTCACCATGGACATTGATTTTGTCATTGAGGCAACCGGGCAGGAAACTGATTTTTCATTCCTTGGAGAAGATTATGCGAAAAAGCTCAAACTGACCCCACAGGGACACATAATTGTGGATCATAATGGCATGACCAGCATCCCCAAGCTTTTCTCGGGTGGAGACTCCACAAATATTACAAGGGATCTTATATCGGCCGTGAGAGATGGAGACACTGCTGTCGTTGGGATACTTAATTATCTCAATATAATGGATAAAGTATCTGAAGAATACCTGCCCATACTGGACAGGTGGAAAAAATTCTCCCCTATTTCAGCCAAGATGGCATACCCCGATAAAATAAAATAAAATTTTATTCTTTTTTCTCTGCATGGATTGTATCAAATCCGGTGTAAGGTATCAGCACTTTTGGAATGTGTATCTCATCACCCTCCGTGAAATTCTCCATAATTGCAACCATCATTCTCTCCGTTGGAATGGCAGTTCCGTTCAAAGTGTGCAGGACTGCGTTTCCTTCAGGAGTCCTGAACTTTATGCCAAGAGATCTTGCCTGGTAATCCAGATCGTTTGATATGGATCCAAGTTCCCTGAATTTTCCCTGATTTGGGAACCATCCCTCTATATCATATTTCTTTGCAGCAAGATTTCCCAGCTCTCCGGAGCATGTATTTACGACACGGTATGGAATGCCAAGATTCTTCAGGATCTGCTCAGTATTTCCTATGAGTTCCTCCATGAAGTCCCATGAATCTTCGGGCCTGCAGAAAATGAACTGCTCAATTTTCTTGAAATAATGCACCCTGAATATTCCCTTTGTATCCTTTCCATGGGCCCCTGCTTCCTTCCTGTAGCAAGGAGAAAATCCTGCTATCTTCAATGGAAGTTCCTTAGGATCAAGTGTTTCGTTCATGAGCATTGCTGCAATGGGGTGTTCTGAAGTGGATATGAGACACAGGTTCTCCCCTTCTATCTTGTAAATTGCATCATCAAAAGTTGCCTGATCCGTTGCCTTCCACACAACATCGCTGCTAATCATTGGAGGAGGCTCTACAACCGTGAATCCCCTTTCAGAAAGAAAGTCTATTCCGTAATTGATCAGCGCGAGTTCCAGTTTCAGTAACCTGTTCTTCGTGAAATAGAACCTGGCCCCGGATATTTTTGTCGCCCTCTCAAGATCCGCGAGATTGAATTTTTCCATCGTATCCACATGACTGGCTGTTTCCGATATTTCGACGTATTTCCCTGTTCCTTCAGTTGCTTCCTGATACTCCCTGAGATTTTCCTTCTTCACCCTTGCAATCCCATTTCCCCTGACAAATTTGTTGTTCTCGTCTCCTTTGTTGACCGGGACAGAATCTTCTATTATATTTGGGATCATGTTTACTATGCGTGACCTCTCATCCTCTATCTCATTGTTTTCCTTTTCTATATTTTCAAGTTTGAGGTTGATATTTCTTACCTGATCTTTAAGTTCCTGAGTATTCTCACCTGTTTTTACCATTGCGGATATCTGAAGGCTGATGGTGTTTCTCCTGTTCCTGAGAGAATTCACCTCTTTAGTATTCTCTCTCCACTTTGCATCAATCTGAATAAATCTGTCTATTATACTTAAATCCTGAAATCTTTTCTTCATAGACGTGTAAAAAATCTCGGGATTCTCCCGCAGGAGTTTTATATCTATCATTTCCTGCAAAATACAAATTAAGTATATTAAACTTAAGAGATCGAATTTTAAACGTTACATTCTGTCGTAATATGCCTCTTTGAGGTATTGTGATTCGTCATCATATGATCTTAATGTGTTATGATCTGCTGTGCCCCTTGTGCCGGAGCCTCTTGCTATTTCTGAATAACCAGTCGGAAATGTGTTAAAGGAAGGCTGTAATGACACAGGTTTCCTGCTTTCTTCATTTATTGTAGACGATACACTTCCTCCGAGCATTGAAGTTGCGTTGAATATTACAAGGCTGCTTGGAACGATGAGTGAAAGAGTTGTGATCTGCCCATAAAATGTCTCCGTGTAAACTGCAAGATTAGATGCGCCTGCTATGGGCTGGACTGAGAAAGCATAAACGCCATCCTTGAGGTAATATCCCACAAAACTGGTAGCCTGTACCTGTGTGGCCATCAAATATATGGAAGTGAAAATTATGAGAGACGACATCACAAGAGATACTGTAAGAGCATCCCTGGTGTTTCCAGCTTTCCTTCCTGATACATACCCCGAGTAAAATGGCCCAATGACAGGAATCCACCATAAAAGAGCCATGCTGACAACTGAATACAGAAATCCCATCTTCACTGAATAGGTAGACTCCTTTTGTTTTTGTTTCATAGTCAGTGTTTCCATAGGTCTGGAACCACTTGTTATACTATTTGTCTTACCTTTAAGTGGGATTTGTACCATAAATGTCATACACAAAACAGTATAAAAGGATTTCGCTAAAATTGAAAAAATTAATTTATTTGGTGCCAGAGTATTCAGGCACCGTATTTCTCGAGGCGGTCAACGAGTTGCATGGAGTAATTCATTACATTTCCGCTTTCCATGGAAAAACCTGTTTTTGAGCAGTGATTCTCATTGAAACCTGTGGCACCAAGTTTTCTCTGCCCTGCTGTATAGAATACCACCGGAACAGGGTCTCCTGTATGCTCACCGCTCACGGATGATGTTGAATGATCTCCTGTGAGAATCACTAGGCATTCATCTTCCCTTCCAAGTATATTCTCCATTGCGGCATCGATCCTTTCCATTGCCTCAAGTTTCTTTTCGGGGTTTCTGTCATGTGCAGCTGCATCCGGTGCCTTTATATTCATCAGGATGAAGTCTGTCTTCCCTATATTTTCTGAAGCTGCAACCAGTTTTCCATTATAGTTTGTATTATGGCTTCCTGTCATGCCCTTCACAGGTATTTCATTCATTCCAATCATCTTTGCAAGGCCCCTTATCATCGGAATCCCTATGATATATGATCCTTTCATGGAATATTTTTCCTGAAATTGCTCAAGATCCGGTGCCTTTCCTGCACCCCTCAGAAGAAGCTCATTTGCAGGCAGTTTTCCATCTGCAATTCTTTTCTGGTTCATTTGATGCTCGTCCAGAATTATTCTGCTTTTTTCGAGGTATTTTTCCAGAATGCTGGATGTGATGGCAGCAGACTCATTTTTTGGTGTTGGAATATGGACTTCTTTTCCATTCTCATGCGGATCTGTATCTGACACGTCAGATGAGAGCCCATGGCCATGCATAACAAGTGCTGCCCTGTGCTCGACTCCAGAGGACACATCAAACTTTATTCCATCAATCCCGATGCTTATGGCTCTGCTCAGAGGTTCCGTGGATTCATCAATCCTCCCTGCCCTCCGGTCTGCAATTGTTTTTCCTTTCCTGGTGGCATAGTTGGCCCTGAATGCTATATCACCTGCCATTACATCCATGCCCAATCCCATGGCCTCAAAGGGGCCCCTTCCAGTATATACTTTCAACGGGTCATAACCAAGAAGTGACAGATGAGATGTGTCGGAACCACATACAAGACCCTGTTTCACGGGATAGATCATTCCAGCTATGCCATTCCTTGCCATGTGATCCATGTTGGGAGTATAGGCTGCCTCCAGTGGAGTTCTGCCTTTCATTCTGTCTGATGTCCTGTCTCCAAGCCCATCCATTATTATGAAAACGATGGTTTTCTTCTCCATCAGGTGCCCTCCAGCCATGAATTCCTGTATTTGATCTGCTCCTCTGTTGATGTATCTATACCAACACCAAGGCTTCTCAGTCTCAGTTCTGCTACATGAATGTCGACATCCTCAGGAACGGAATACACTGCAGGCTTCAATTCCCTGTGCTTCTCCACCAGATATTTTGCGGTGAGTGCCTGTATTGCAAAACTCATATCCATGATTTCCACAGGATGGCCCTGTCCTGCTGCAAGATTCACAAGCCTCCCATCTGATATGAGATATACTGATCTCCCATCCTTCATCACGTATCTTTTCACGTAATCCCTTACCTGCTCTATGGATGTGCTCTCCTTTTCAAGGGAAGCTCTGTCAATTTCATTATCAAAATGGCCTGCGTTTGAAAGGATTATTCCATCCTTTGCCTTTCTCATGCTTTCCATTGGAATAACAGACTTGACACCAGTTGCAGTGACTGCCATATCTGAAATTTTCAGACTCTCAGAGAGTGGCATCACAGAATAGCCCTCCATGAGAGCTTCGTTCGCCTTTATGGGATCTACTTCTGACACAATGACTCTTGCACCCATTCCTTTCATTCTAAGTGCAATTCCCTTGCCGCAATATCCAAAACCTACAACAGCAACATTCTTCCCTGCAACCAGTATGTTTGTTGCATTCATTATTCCGTCAAGGGCACTCTGCCCTGTACCATACCTGTTATCAAAAAGATGTTTCATCGATGCATCATTCACGTCAAACATCGGAAATTTCAACTCACCGGTTTTCTCCATCACTTTCAGCCTGTTCACACCGGTTGTCGTCTCTTCATTCCCGCCTATGATATTTTTCAGGAGATCCTTTCTCTCAGTGTGAAGTATCTTGACCAGATCTCCCCCATCATCCACAATAACATCGGGTTCTGAATCTATGACCCTGTAAAGATATTCATAGTATTCCTTTTCCGTTTCTCCCTTCTTTGCATGCACATCCATGCTGTAGTCTTCCTTCAGTGACTTCACAACAGAGTCATCTGTGCTCAAAGGGTTGCATGATGCCATATGCACCTCTGCGCCTCCTTCCTTGAGAAGAAGTGCAAAAACTCCAGTCTTTGCCTCCACATGAAGTGCCATTCCAATCCTGATGCCTTTCAATGGTTTCTCTTTCAAAAAAGTCTCCCTGATGCTTGCACTGACAGGCATATGGGTTCTTGCCCAATCCAATCTCAGATATCCAGTATTTTTCATAATGCTTCACCAATTTTTTCAGGATTCAACCGAAGAAGAATACCTCCGTCCATAATCTCAGCATTTACTATAACCTCTTTTGTCCGTTTTGAGTTATCAAGCATCTTTATTCCACCTTCTTCAATGAAAATATTCCCGATGAACAGGTACATTTCATCGACCATTCTTCCCCTGAGGAAGTTCATGGCAGTCTTCTTCCCTCCTTCCAGAAGAACTCTTCTTATTCCCATGGAATAAATTTTATTCATTGCTATCTTCAGATCCACAGGTTTTCCGGCAGAGATCCATGTGGTGTTTCCATGGGTTTTTTCCTTGGATTCATTCACTATAATGACAGTCCCCGCTGACTTGAAAACGTTAGAGTCCATATCAAGTATCCCATCAGACTTCAACACTATCCTGAATCTGCAATTATCGGATTTCAGAAAAGGGTTGTCTGTCTTTAGAGTGTTTCCACCAATCATAATGGCATCCACGCCGTTTCTCAAATCCAGGACTCTTTTGGAATCTAAATCTGAAGAAATCTGTACTCTTTCTCCATCCTTTCCGGAAATATATCCATTAATACTCTGTGCCATGTTCAGGATAATGTGTGGCCTTCTTTCCACCATTCCATTATCAGTCATACTTTAATGCCCTTAATAATATAAGCTACAGTTTCTTTAACTTTACGACTTCCTCAGTATTATTACCTAAAACTTGAACGCTGGATGAATGGAGGAGCTAAACTCCATACTTTCACTTGGACCATATATTATGTACCTTGGGGCACAGGGGATTTTAAGCCTGATAAGTTGCCTGACGAAAGGGCAATGAGAGATAGCTAAAAATTTTCGTAAGGCATGAGCATAGAACTGTCAGTGAAACAGGAACTCCAAACTCTACATAAGTGCGGGGATGCCAGAAAGAGGTGAATTTCGTATGGCAGAACAAAACCTGTTATCGTTAAATGGGAAAAGGGCGTTAGTGACTGGTGGAGCTATGGGAATAGGACTTGGAATTGCCAGGCGTTTTTTGGAATTTGGAGCAAAAGTGATGATAGCTGACAAGGCCATTACAAAGCCTGCTGAAGCCATATTAATTCTAAATCTGCATCTTCTCTAATTTTATTATTCTTTTCCGGTATCGCTTCTCTTTTAAGTTTAACATCTTTCTGACGAGTTTGTTGTCTGAGATCTGTGATGTCCCCTGCAATGTCCGGATCTTGTTTATGGCCGAAATTAGAGCATTCGCGTCGCCGGTGATCTTTACAGTGAACCTGTCTGCGGTGAGGTTTGATGAATTGTTAAATCCATCAATGAGAACAGCGTAGACAATGGGAAAAAAGAAAATGCAAAAAAGGAGCAATATTCCTGTTAACGGAACAAGAACTGCTCCAAATGCAGGAAGACCACCCATTATGAAATATACAAATAAGGCGGTCAACACAACAATCGGGAAAAAGAAAATAAATAAATTTTTGACAGAACCGTGAGACTTTGCGAGATAGAATGCATAGCACAACGCCGCATCCAATTCATCCTGCGAAAACATTTCTGTCAGTTGTCTCGTGATAAGAATTCTCTTTGTGCGAATATCCTGTGAAACGAGATGAGATCATCCATAACTTGGAGCTGGCATTATACAGACTTCTGAAATTCGCCTGCGATTTTTCCCTACAATATCACTAAGCCTTGCAGTCATTGCTTCATCAAGGTAAGATTCTCGTTTTAACTCCATATTCCCGGCTTTTATCGTAATTCCAATAAAAAAGAGAAGGGCAACGAACGTTAATGATCACAGAACCAATATGACTCTCACTTTAAAAGACTCAATCTGCGGAAGAAAAGCGATCAGTGTTAAAATAGAACCTTCGGAAAAATAAATAGAAAAGAAAGTGCTCCTCAGATTGTCAATATGATCAATGAATGCCCTGAGGAAGAGCCATGTGGTCAGAATCAAAACTGACCAGACAATAGGAACGAGATAAATGAGAGGAAGGATGTTCAGAATAATTGCGCAGGAAAGAATGATGGCAGGAGTATTCAGGAAAGCAATCCCTGCAATCATTTGCCTGATGCAGGTTCTGTTCGACATTGCAAAGCAATTCCTTTGAATTATATATTCCTTTTGCGAACTCTCTTTCTCACAAATTGAAAAAAAACCAACTAATGTGAATTGTGAAGTTTTTACTGTGCATCCATGCATTTGATGAATTGTCAAAAGAAAACAAAATAGATAATGGGGCTGACCGGATTCGGACCGGTGACCTCCCGGTTATCAGCCGGGTGCTCCAACCATGCTAAGCTACAGCCCCAAAAGAGCAGCCATGATTTTTCATTGAGTAATAAAAGTTTCTAAGGTTGTGCCCAAAACACACAATGCAAACTGATATAAAAAGAGATAATTTAGTATATCAAAAAAAGATACAACCTCAATAATGCTAAGACCGGACTACGTGAAAATTAAGCTTCCCTCTGGTGAAAAATTCTCAGAGGTTAACAGTATCCTGAAAACAGGCTTATTGCACACTGTATGCGAAGAGGCGAGATGCCCTAATCTTTCAGAATGCTGGGAGTCCGGAACTGCTACTTTTATGATACTTGGGAAAAACTGCTCAAGGGGTTGCAGATTCTGTTCCGTAACCCATGGGAACATGGAAGAACTGGATCCGCTTGAACCCGAAAAGGTCAGGGATGCAGTCAAAAACATGAACCTGAAATTTGCAGTCATAACTTCGGTTGACAGGGATGATCTTCCTGATCAGGGTGCAGAACATTACGCAAAGACCATCAGAATGGTCAGGAATACTGGAGTCCTTGTGGAATCACTGATACCTGACTTCAGGGGAGACAAGACCCTTATTCAGTCAATCGTTGATGAAAAGCCGGATGTTCTCGCACATAATATAGAAACGGTCAGAAGGCTCACACCCGTGATCAGGGATGGAAGGGCATCATATGATCAATCCATCGGTGTGCTGAAATACGTTAAGGAGATTGATGCAGAACTGACCACAAAATCCTCCATAATGCTCGGGCATGGAGAGACTGACCAGGAAGTGCTCGAAACAATGGATGATCTTCTGAATGCTGGTGTCGATATCCTGACAATTGGCCAGTATTTGAGACCTTCAAAAAAACAAATTCCTGTGGCTGAGTACTGCCCAATGGAAAGATATGGGAAGTTTGAAGGCATTGCAAAGGAAAAAGGCTTCAGGTTTGTTGCAAGCGGGCCCCTTGTGAGAACATCTTACAGGGCTTTTGAAGCATGGGCAATGAAAAACATTACACTCAAGAAAAGGTGAAAACAAAAATGGATGAAAAGGAACTGTTTGTAAAAGCATACAAAGCTATGGCTCTTTCAAGAGCACTGGACAGAAAAATAGTGATGGCACAGAGACAGGGAAGAGTCGGGTTTTACACTCCAACAATCGGACAGGAAGCACTTCAAATTGGATTGTCCATGGCACTTGAAAAGGAGGATGTGGTTTATCAGTACTACAGAGATGTTCCATTCATGCTCCACAGAGGAGTCCCTCCTGCTGCAATAATTGATCAGATCATGGGAAACAGTTCTGATGTGGAAAAAGGAAGACAGATGCCTTCACATTACAGTTCCAAACAGCACAACTTCATGTCCATACAGAGTCCGGTAGCAACAAATCTCCCTCCTGCAACTGGCGCAGCCTATGCAATAAAATACAGGAAGAAAAACAATATTGTGGTTACAACATTTGGTGACGGTTCCTCTTCTACGCCTGATTTCCATGCTGCGATGAACCTTGCAGCAGTTTATGAACTTCCAGTAGTTTTCCTCTGCGAGAACAACAAATGGGCAATTTCACTTCCCATTGAGAAACAGACAAAAGTCGAGATATGGAAAAAAGCTGATGCTTACGGAATGAAAGGTGTGAAGGTTGACGGCAACGATCTATTTTCAATGTACGAAATTGCAAAAATAGAGATTGAGAGAGTGAGGAAAGAGAAAAAACCTGTCCTTATAGAAGCGGTAAGTTACAGAATAGGCCCACATTCGACCTCAGACGATCCAAACAAGTACCGTACAGCTGAAATAACAGACGGAAGTGAGAAAGATCCCATGACCATTGCAGAGAAAAAAATGATTGAGCATAACTATCTTACTGCTGAGGAGATTGAAAAAATTAAATCCGACGCGAAGGAAAACATAGAAAAAATATTTGACGAGAGGGAAAAGTTGCCAGCACCCGGTACTGATACATTATTCACGGATGTGTACGAGAAAAGCAATTGGATTATTGATGAAGAAAAGGAGGAGATACTATGAGCTCAAAGCAGTTAAACATGGTTCAGGCAATTAACTCCACACTCGATATGCTGATGAAGGAAGATGACTCCATCATTCTGCTTGGAGAGGATATCGGAAAAGATGGAGGAGTTTTCAGGGTAACAGAGGGGCTCCAGGCAAAATATGGGGCGGAAAGGGTAATGGATACGCCGCTGGTCGAACTTGGTATTGTCGGAATGGCAATCGGGATGGCACTTGCTGGACTGAAACCAGTGCCGGAAATTCAATTCCAGGATTTCATATTCACAGCATTTGACCAGATTGTAAACCAGGCGGCAAAAATGAGATACAGGAGCGGTGGAGAATATAACGTGCCAATGGTTCTGAGGACACCATATGGTGGAGGAATAAGGGGCGGGTTATATCATTCGCAGAGCGGCGAGGCATACTTTGCACACACAGCAGGCTTAACGGTGCTTTCCCCTTCAAACCCTTACGATGCAAAAGGATTGCTTATTTCAGCAATGAAATCAAAGGATCCTGTTATATTCCTTGAGCCTAAAAAACTCTACAGGAGCATCAAATCAGATGTTCCAGATGAAAAATACAGCATACCGCTTGGAAAGGCTGCACTTGTCCATGAAGGAAATGGGATGACATTTGTCACATATGGTTCTATGGTACCGACTGTGGTGAATACTGTGGTCAAGCACTCCATTGATGCGGATGTCATTGACCTCAGGACTATAATGCCCTATGATGGAGAGACCATTTTGAACTCTGTCAAGAAAACCGGAAAGTTGATAATAGTTCATGAGGCCCCCAGGACGCTTGGAATGGGTGCAGAAATATCGGCATTCATCAGCGAGAGGGCAGTGGATTACCTTCAGGCTCCCATATTGAGGGTGTGCGGCCCGGATATTCCCTTCCCGTACAAGCTTGAGGAATACTACATGCCAAATGAGGAAAGAATACTGAAAGCCATAAATAGAGTTCAAGAATTCAGGTGATCGAAATGTTTAAGTTTAAGTTACCGGATATTGGTGAAGGAGTCACAGAGGGAGAAATAATAAAGTGGCTCGTATCAGAAGGCCAGACAGTTAAGAAGGATCAGGAAATGGTAGAGATAATGACCGATAAGGTCAACATCAGCATACCTTCCCCTGTAGAGGGAAAAGTCCTGAAACTTGTCTATCCTGCCGGAAAAGTAGTCAAGGTAGGAGAAGAGATAATCGAGATAGATGACGGAAAGCCGCATGAAGAGGAAAAGAAGGAACCAGTCAAACCGAAGCATGAGGAAAAACCTGAGAAACAAACAGTGCCAGGATCAGAAACTAATGATAAAGAAAAAGGAGGAGAAAATAATATGGATGAAAAACCTGGAGAAAGAAAAGCTTTAGCAACACCAACCATAAGGAGGCTTGCGAGAGAAAGAGGCATAGATATTGACCTGGTAAAACCAACAGGACCCAATGGAAGAATAACAATTGAGGATCTTGACAGGACAGAAAAGGAACTCAAGGAAAAGAAGGAGGCAAAAGTTGAAACTCCGCCACCTGCTCCAGAACCTCCAAAAGAACAGGCCCCAGCCGTTGAGGCAAAGGCAGCTGAAACTCCACATGCAGCACCAACTGCTCCGCCAGTTGCGCCTGTAACTGAAGCGCCAGCACAGGCTGTAAAGGAAAAGATTGTTGCTTCTGAATCTGATCAGATATACGAACCGAAAGGGCTTAGAAGAATCATTTACGACAAGATGACAAAATCCAAGCAGATCATGCCACACTTCATGGTTGCAGAAGTCGTAAACATTGATCTTATTACTAAATCACTCAATGAATTCAAGGAGAGAGGCGTTAAGGTCACGATGACACCTTTCTTTGTCAAGGCGGTTGCGGTTGCCCTGACAGAGTTTCCCAAATTCAATGCCCATTTTGACGAGGCAAACAAGAGATATATCTTCAAAAAACTCGTAAACGTCGGAGTTGCTATTGACACTCCTGATGGACTTACAGTTGCAGTGGTAAAAGACGCAGTGAACAAGTCTGTAATGCAGATTTCAGAAGAAATCACTGAACTTGCAAAGAAGGCAAGGGAGAACAAGCTTACCCTTCAGGATGTCCAGGACTCTACTTTCACATTATCCAATGTAGGAACAATAGGAGGAGTGCTATCTACCCCAATAATAAATTACCCGGAAGTTGCAATCCTTGCAGTCCACAGGCCCCATGATGGAGTAAATACATATATATCCCTATCATGTGATCACAGGCTGATAGATGGAGCAGACGCTGCCAGGTTCATATCAAAGGTTAGGGAATACCTGCACAACCCCATAACATTCCTGATACGGTGAAAAAATGAAATTCGATGTAATAGTAATAGGTGGAGGGCCGGGAGGATACTCCTCGGCTATCAGACTGGGACAGAGGGGAAAGACAGTTCTTCTTGTGGAAAAAAACAAGATTGGCGGTGAATGCCTGAATTATGGATGCATACCTTCAAAAGCACTCATAGAGATGGCAAACAGCCTTGGATATCTCAAGACACTTCCAGGCGTGAGAATGAGCTATAATGTGGACATGTCCCAGTGGCAGAACTGGAAATGGACCATGATTAACAGGCTCGTTTCCGGTGTCGAAACACTGTGCAGAGCCTACGGTGTGAAGATCATACAGGGTGATGCACACATTATAGACAAACAGCACATAAAAGTTGGACAGGAAACCCATACATGCGATAACCTTGTAATTGCAACAGGTTCTTCACCGATTCAGAAGGCTGAATTCAAGGACATTCTCTACAACAAGGAGATACTTGATCTTAAGACAGTCCCTAAGGATCTCATCATCATAGGCGGAGGATACATTGGCGTTGAACTTGGAATTGCATTTGCAAAGTTGGGAACGCAGGTTACCCTTATTGAAATGCTGCCCGGAATTCTTACAGGGTTTGAAACCGAACTTGTAAAACCTGTAGAGAGAAGAATGAAGGAACTTGGAATAAGAATCATGATTTCAGCAAAGGTTGCTGCAGTTGAGAAAAGAGACAGGTACTATGTCAGAATGGAGTCTGGTGCAAACCTTTCTGCAGATTACGTCCTTCTTACAATCGGAAGAAAAGCGAATGTTGATGGATTTGGCCTTGAGAACCTCAAGCTGGAAATGGATAATGGTGCAATAAAAACAAATAACCGCAAGGAGACAAGCAACAAAGGAG
>JAKAPZ010000043.1 GCA_021822985.1 Thermoplasmata archaeon
TGAGGTTCCTTGACACGATCAGGAACTACACAGGAAATGGAGGGAAGATTCTCATGACAAGCCAGTGCATTATGGGCCCCGTAAATCTTGACGTCTATGCCACCGGTAGGGAACTTGTTTCTGCAGGAGTGACATGGGTTGAGAATATACTCCCGGAAGTTGCAATGGTGAAGATGATGTATGTGCTGGGCAATTATGAGGATGCGGACTTTGAAAGAGTCATGAGGACGAACATGAAAGGGGAGATCCTCTGCAGGGAACAGGCTGGTGATTTCTGAATGGATTCCTTCCCGAAAAACGCAATGATAGGGCTTGAGGTTCACATGCAGATAAGAACGGGTAAACTGTTCTGCAGGTGTGGATCGGAAGGAAAGGAAAACGGCCATTCCATTATAAGGCATCTCAAAACCACTTCGGGAGAAGCAGGAATTGTCGATGAATCGGCAAGGAGCGAAGAGACGAAGAAAAGGAAGATCAGATACCTCATTACGGATAATTCCTGCCTTCTTGAACTGGATGAACAGCCGCCGGAAATCATGAATCATGAGGCAATGTCCGTAGCAATGGCAATGTCGAAATCCTTTGGAAGTTCCATCCTTGACAGGATATCTGTTATGAGAAAAATAGTGATAGATGGATCAAATACAGGCGGATTCCAGAGAACTTCAATAATATCATTTGGCGGTGAGATCAGGAGAAAAAATGCAGTATCCGCCATTTCCACGATCTGCCTTGAGGAGGATTCCTGCAGGAAGATAGAGGAAAAGGAGAATACAGTCACATATTCTCTGGAGAGGCTTGGAATACCCCTCATTGAGATATCGACAAAACCCGACATGAAAACTCCAGAAGAGGCCATGGAAATAGCAAGAGAGATTGGAAACAGAATAATGGTCATGGGTATGCTGAGAAAGGGCGCAGATTCCATAAGGCAGGATGTAAATTTTTCCATGGGATACGGAAGGGTAGAAATAAAGGGCGTGTCAAAACTTTCCGAGATAAGGGATATTCTCCTGAAGGAGGCAGCCAGGCAGGAAGCACTTCACGATGCTGTGGTAAATTGGAAGTCAATAGGAGGATTCGGGGAAATAAATTTCACCAGACATGATTCTATAATCGACAGCTGGAATTCAAAGATGGTGAACAAAGCACTTGAAGAGGGAAATGGTGTTTACATCTCCCCACTGCTGAACGGGAAGGGTTTCCTGAAGAATGGGAAAAACACCATTGGAAGGGAAATCGCAGACGCACTGAAACTCATAGGAATTAACGGAATTCTTCATTATGATGAACTGCCTGCTTATGGCCTAAGTGCAGAGGACAGGGATCATATTCATGGCAAGATCTGTGAAAATGAAAAGGATTCATTCCTGATTCTTCTCGTGAAACCGGGAATGGAGAAAAATGCAGAGACAATCATCACCCAGAGGCTTGAAAAATTGTTCTCCCTGAATTTTTCGGAAACAAGAGCTGCAATTGAGGATGGAACCACGCGGTACATGCGTCCCATTTCGGGCTCAGGCAGGATGTATCCGGAGACAGATATACCTATCATAAGAACAGATACCATGATGTTCAAAGAAGATGATCTCAACATTCCCGATTCGCTGGAGAATACAGTGAAGGATTTATCAGCATCCACAGGCATTTCATTACAGGATTCTGAATCTGTCATAGTGAAAGGCCTTCTGCCCTTTTTCAGGAAACTTTCTTCCCTGTATGATGGAAAGACCATCTCAAGGATACTCCTGCAGAAGATCCCGGAAATGGAGAAGAAATATGGAAAAACAATTTCGGATGATTCCCTGCTTGAGCTTGTGAAAACATGTGGCAGCAGAGGATATGGAAGATACTCCCTTGAATGGGCCATAGAGATGATATCATGCGGGAAATATTCCGTAGATGAAATTCTGGGAAAGGATCTCATGAATCCGCTGGAGGATGGCATAATAAAGGACTATGTGGCAGGGGCCCCCTCAGAAGAGAGGAAGAATCTCAAGTTGCTGCTCAAAAACATGCAGGACAAATATGACAGGCCCATAGACATGGGTATACTTTCACAGATTCTGTCCAAATTGCAACCCTGATTTTTTCTTTCCATTCATTACCGGGATGGAACAAGTTTTTCATGAAAAGCCATAAAAGCCATTTGTGCATATCCTTCCATGGACTCTGATTCTCTCTTCAGGAGAGCATCCAAATTATTCCCCGGAGGAGTTAATTCTCCTGTGAGGTTCTACTCTCCAAGGCCAATTTATTTTTCAAGATCCACAGGTACAAGGCTGTTCGACGTTTCAGGGAAGGAATATCTCGATTTTTCCATGGGATTTGGGGCAGTCTTTGGAGGTTACGCAAACTCGGATATTCTTGATCTTGCAATGGATGCCTTTGCAAACCCGGTTCCTGAAGGGGTTGTGTCTGAGAATGAAATTATACTTGGAGAATTGATTCATGGAGCGGTGCCTTCGGTTGAGATGATGAGATTCACCAATTCAGGTACGGAAGCAACAATGCATGCCATAAGGCTTGCGAGGGCATACACAGGAAGAAACATCATAGTGAAGATGAATGGAGGATTCCATGGGGCCCATGATTATGCACTTATAGGTGCAGGAAGCGGTGCAGCCACCTTTGGAACACCAACAAGTCCCGGAATACCGGATGAGGTGAGCAGGACAGTTCTTGTGGGAGAATTCAATCATAGGGATTCCATAGAGGAAATATTCTCAAAACATGGCAGGGATATTGCTGCAGTGATTGTTGAGCCCATAATGGGAAATATGGGTGTGATAAAACCGGAGGATGGATTCCTGAAGTTTCTCAGGGAGATAACAGAAAAATATGGCTCTCTCCTGATATTTGATGAAGTGATAACGGGATTCAGGTTCAGGTATGGCGCATACCAGGATATGGTCAATGTCAGGCCGGACATAACCACAATGGGGAAGATCATAGGCGGAGGAATGCCAGTTGGACTCTTTGGAGGCAGGGAGGAAATAATGAAAAATATCTCACCAAGCGGAAAAGTCTACCAGTCCGGAACCTTTTCTGCCAACCCCTACACAATGGCCACGGGAATTGCCGCACTGAAATACCTCAGGACCATAGATTATGAGGCAACAATAAGGCTTGCAAAGTGGGTCGAGGAAAAACTTAAGCCTTATGCTGAGGCAGGAATCAGAGTTAACAGGGCCTACAACATGTTCACCCCATTCTTCAATACGCAGGAAGTGAAAGATTACAGCAGTGCAAAGAACTCCGACTCCGGAAGGTTCATGAAATTCTTCAGCGAACTTCTCAGGTACGGAATATATCTTTCGCCCGGCCAGTTTGAGACTTCCTTCATTGGCCCTGCACATACACCTGAAGAAGTGGAAATGGCAGCGTTCAAGATGGTTTATGCACTGGAGAATGAACTGAATGAGAGTGGGCACAAGGAAGAGTAAACTTGCTCATGAGCAGGTCAGGATGTTTTATTCAAGGCTGGGGGAAGCAATTGAAATCGTGGATATTTCCACTGAAGGCGATATAAACAGGAATATTTCCATAAATGAATTTGGTTCACAGGGAGTTTTCGTGAATGCGCTCAATAAAAAAGTACTGGATGGGGAACTGGACTGCGCAGTACACAGTGCAAAGGATCTGCCCTCTGAAATTGACCCTGATCTTTCAATAACTGCTCTTTTCGACTGGGAAAATTTTCATGATATATTCATAGGAACTGACAGGTATGATGCAGTGATTGGAACTTCATCTCCAAGAAGAATATCTCAGATCAGGCATTACGGAAAGAAATGGGTTGCAAAGAATATAAGGGGGAATATAGACACAAGGCTGGAGAAGGTGAGGAGAGGAGATTACGACGGGATAATACTTTCTGAAGCTGGCATAAGAAGGCTGTACCCGGATATGACATACATCCGGCTTCCATATGATATTTTTGTGCCTGCACCAACTCAGGGGATAATCTGTGTTGTTGCAAGGAAAGACAGCGAATTCCATGATAAAATCGGTAAAATAGATCAGAAAGAGTCCAGAAAAAGATGGAATCTTGAGAGAAGAACCGCAATCACGCTTGGGATTGGATGCTCATCCTCCACCGGAATATTTTACCATCCCACGACAGGTATGCTTCACATCTATCATGAATTGCAGGAAAACGTTTTCTGCGGAAAATTCAGGGCAGAGACAGAACAGGACGCCGAGAACGCAGGAAATCAGGTGAAGGGGCATTTTGCATGAATCATGTTGTAAGCTTCAGGCCGGAAGAAAAATTCGTGAGCAGGGAAAGATGCATTGATGTGATCAACATACCTCTCTTCAGTATTGTGGCACTGAATGGTGAAACCATAAGAATACCAATGGAAAGTGCCCTTGTATTCATGAGCCGGACCGCCTTCAGGATATTCCTTGAAAAATATGGAAATGAGTACTCTTCATACCCGAATTTTGCTATTGGAAGGATGACTGCAGATCTCATGATTAAATCGGGATTCAGCCCCATAGTGCCAAGGATACATGATTCTATGGCCCTTGCAGAGGAAATAGCGAACAATCTTCCGGTGAGCACGGAAATATACATACCCAGCAACCTTGATCATGAAACAATTCTTGATACACTCCTTGAGCAGACCGGGTATCATGTCACAAGGCTGTTTCTGTACAGGTATGAACCACTGGATGTGAGAAATGAAATTGATCGTGCAGTTTCCCATGAGGGATTCAGCGGCTTTGTGTTCACTTCACCCATGGAAGTGAAATCCTTCCACTCCATGAGCAGGGGAAAATACATGCAGAACATGGTTCATGCAATAGGAAGAACCACGGAAAATGAGTTGCAGGAAATGGGATACTCAAATACGGGAATCACGGGAAATGGTGATTTTGAAGCACTTATTGATAAAATATGCGAAAACAACGGAAAATAGCGGGGAATGGATTTGAACCATCGATCTACGGGTTATGAGCCCGTCGGGATTTCCTGACTACCCTACCCCGCTCTGGCTCCATATTTATCATACTCATATAAGTGTTATGGCAGTTGCCGGGTGCTTGGGAATACGCTAAACTCCATTGTGTTGGTATAGAGATACATGAATTTGAATCACTGCTAAAATATTTTTTCCAATTATGAATGAGGAATAACCCGACACACAATATTGAAAACTGTAAACTTAAGATTGCTTTTCCTTTAAAAGACACAAAAATTAAGGCAATATTTTCTAAATTTAAATTGAAAAATGTTAAATGGCGTTAGAGGAATTGCCTGCTAATGCCTGTCAATCTACACATTCATATCCTGTCTGAAATTATAGATTTTAGAGTTTCCTCCTTCTCATAAATGAGACGAATGTGCCGATCAAAACGACTGCAGCTATAATCCCCACAATTTCGTACAGCATATTACCTGAAATCGGTGGAGGAGTAGCTGTAAAGGTGACCTGCGTTACAGTTTTGCTTCCATTTACGGATATGGAACCGGATGGCGGAGAAACGGAATACCCTGACACTTTACCGATTGTGAATGAATATGTTCCATTGGTCAGGGAGAATGAATAGGATGATCCTGTGATCGGACCTGAATCAACACCATTGCTCAGATTCACATACCATGGTGTTCCTGATGGGAGGCCAGTTTCAGTGAAAGTAACCGGGTAGACTTTTAAAAATGGTGCTGAAATGGAGACGCTGCTTCCATTTACTCTGAAAGAGCCTGAAGGTGATTCATATGTTTTTCCCGCCATTGATATAGAGTATGAATATGTACCGTTAGTCAGTGAAAATGTGTATGATGTGCCGGTGATCGGGCCTGAATCTTTTCCATTGCTTAGGTTCGCGTACCATGTCGTGCCAGACGGAAGGCCTGATTCCGTAAAAGTCACATTGTATGTTGGTGTTTGGGCGTAGGATGATGTCTGTATCGGTGTCAAATCATTGTAGAGGTAGTATGAACCTAACCATACCGTTCCCATCTGGTATTCCCTGATGTTCGTAAAGTTCACAGATGAAGATAGAATAACAAATGCGTTCGACTGCTCAATGTAATTGTAGTATGACATGTTTATGAGCAGGTTGTTTTCCTGGTGGAACCAGTATAACGCTGTTGATGTATTCACCTGCTGTGTTCCGTTTGCGTAGTCAGCAAGCATCTGGTTCATTATGGCCGCTTCTGTTGCGTTGTGGTATGGATTTGATGCGCTCTGTCCAAACCAGTACGGCGTGAAATCATTCGGGCCAGGGTATGTTGAACCGTTCAATGGGTTTGCCATTGGCCACAGATAGTCTGTTGGGTACGGGTAGTCAGGGGCCCATGAAAGTTCGTATATGGGCATTGGATTTTGTCCCTGAAACTGGTTATCTATTAGAGTTTGGATTGTTGCTGGAATAACTGGGAAGTTTGCTGTTGGATCTCCTGTGATGATTGCAAGGTTCCTTGCCCATGAACTCGCTCCGTTGAAATCCGCCGGATCGGCTGAGAATATATATATAGGTATGTAAAGGGCAGATCCGTTGAATTCCCATACGCCGCTCACATTTGTCAGTGTCATTTTGTCTGCTATTATATTCGCATTGGCATTCCAGTTCTTGACAAATATATTCCAGTTCTTGTGCGCAAGGTTCATGTTGAATCCTATTCCTGCCTGCTGTCCCCATGATGTGCTGTTAAGCTGTGAGAAAGGAACTCCACCGATCATTCCAACAGGCATCATACCTGCATAGTTTGATCCGAATTGTACAGGTGATGAGAAGAGTGCGTTTCCTATATCATAGTTAAGATACTGGTTATGGTTGTAAGCGAAATTGAATGCTCTCCTTGCATGCAGTGATGTGAACATATCGAATGGCATGTTTATTCCTGGAGTGGATTTGCTTGCTATACTATGGTTGACATTCGCATTGAAGTTATACCAAGTCAGAACGAGGGTGCTTCCCTCAGCAACATTTACCTGATTGCTAGCCTGAAGTGACTGTACTTCATTCCATGAATAGTCCGGTATTCCGGCTGCCTGTGCAGCACCACTCTTAAGCAACAGGTATGTTGTTGTGGGCGCTTCTATATATTCTATTATGACGAACTTGTAGCTGGGGGCCAATACCCATTTGTTTGGTGAAACAAAGTGAGTGTTTGCTTCCATAACAACCTCACTGTTTTGGGATACAGAATATAGCCTGTAAGGGCCATTTGCATCCACATGTGTCTGTATGTAAGTGTTCCAGTCAGCCGGGCTGCCTTCTTCTATGTAATTTGCAAATCCTGATGCACTAAATGTTATTCCTGATCCATGCTGAATAAGCCATGAAGCACTTGTTATGTAAGTTCCCTGTGCATAGAATAACTGGTAAACCAAATCCTCTGTCATCGGAACCTGGAAATGTATGGTGACTGTGTTTGCTGAATTACTGTATGTCATGTTCTGTGTTATGTTGTAGAATGTTGCTGATACGATAGTTGGAAGCATATACTGGGCAATGATCCAACCGGGGTTGAATGTTCCTGGTGATCCTGTGAACAGGAGATCTCTCACGATTGAGTAGTACACATCATATGCAGTTACAGGTGTTCCGTTCTGGAAGGTTGCATTCTTGTTTATGGTGAATGTATAGTTTGTTCCGGGTGCCACTATTATTTTATAAGTGTGCGTTGTTCCGTATCCTGCTGTTGCGCTGTTGAATGTTGCAGTGTAGTTGTGATAATGTGCATTAACTCCGTGTCCACTCGTTGGCAGGTATGCTGCAAGATATGGTGAATATCCACTAACGCTTGAACCGTTGTATATGGTAAGCTGCTGATACGTGTTTGCAAGTATCTCATTGCTTACAGTATCATATGCAAGCTGTGGGTCAAGTGTCCTGAAACCGCCTGTTTCGAGTTCTGCATTTGTGAATGTTCCTGAAAACTGGCCCTTCAGATACGATGGTAGCATTACAACTGTTGATGGAGACATAGCAACAAAGTCATAGTATGTTGTGGCGCTTGTCGCGTTTTTCGATACTATCAGACCGGTTGTCGTATTGCTGACGTAACCAGTGTTGGTGACGATCTTTGCAACTGAATATCCACTATATGATGATGCTGACAAATTAATCAAAACAGACTGGGGAGGTTCGTATATTAAGTTCATTGAATTGTACGAATAGTTGAAGTTATAAACAGATGACTTTCCATTATGGTAAATAGTTACTGACTGACTATATATCTGGTAAGAATAAGTGGAAGGTTCCGTATAATAAGCAAGTTCCAGTGATATGGTTCCACTGTTGGTAAATATGTTTGTTGGAGTGAAGTTTGTTTGAATAGCGGTCGTATAGGTATCGTTAGCGAAGAGAAACCCTGCAGACTGGAACTGATTGGCTGCAGGTGTTACTGTATTGATCGGTGCAAGGAATGTAGGGCTTTGGCCACCATTAGAATAGGAACCATTGGATGCGAATATAAAATTTCCTCCCGAAACATAATTGTGGCTCAATGTGGCATTGCCATTGGGAAGATCCGTGTAAACGCCACCTGAAAATCCGGATGTGCTTGAACTGCCAGATGAGAGATCGCCATATTCGTAGGAAATGGAGTTAAGTGGATTGCCATAGGCCACCTGGAACGTATAATTTGTTCCGCCACCCATCACCTCTTTTATGCTTCCACCAAAAGTATTGGCCATACTTACGATACTGGTGTTGGCATTGCCAGCATTGCCTCCTGAGGATGAATTGAACGCAATTGTGACTGCACCAAAAATCATAAAAACAGATACAATCACTGCAAACCATTTGATCTTTTTACCGGGAATTGCGGACAAAAAGGATGTCGCTATGTCTGAACTAGTATAACTCATCATTTAATGCACCAAGTAATATAGAACTGAAAATTATATAAAGATGTGGGATTCCAAATTTCTGTTTTGGGTAAAAATTGATATTTTTTCAACTTTCGCTCACTTCACCCGTGTTAATGTGAAATAGTGCTTTTAAAAGTAAAAGAAGGTTGTTATCCAAGGATGGTGAATGAGATTGTGCCTGAAAATATTCTTTTCCTGTCTTTGAAACTTTCCATGAGGGGGCCCATATCGAAAAGAGAAGTTTTTCGTCAGGAGAAATTCTCGTTGATCTTCTCCATTTTCAGATCTCTTGCCCTTGCTTCAAGATAGGCATATACGGTTCTCTGCTTCTTTCCTGATATTAACATCTGGAGGGCCTCAATGGCATACTTTACAGAAACATAATCCCCTATTACGGATACTGTATCACCGTATACGGATATCATTGTATCTGTAAGATCCTCGATAATTCTTCTTGTCTTTCCCTCCCTGCCAATGACCCTTCCCTTGATGTCCTTGATCCTGTTTGAGCCCTTTCTGGCCACATCCCTCAGTGGCATCACTATGAGCTGGTAATTGTCTGTGAAGAGCGAATATGCCCTGTCAGGATTGAATCCCCTTCCGACTGCCCTGACCACTTCTGCTGCTGCAAGTGTCTTCAGAGGTTCTCCTGCCTGTTCTATGAATACATCAGAGGTATCGGAATCAATGATTATCCTGCACTGGCCCGTTTCCTCTATATATCTCTTTACTTCGCCACCCTTGCCTATTATCACTCCGACTCTTTCCATCGGTATTTTCATTGAAATTACCTGATTCTCGTTATCTTCACTACCCATCTATTTTTCCTCCATGATTGGAATCCATTTGTCATCAAACTCTATATGATTCCTGGCTGCGTAAGACCTCATCACCTGAAGGTCCCTTTCCATGAACTGCCTTGACATGGGGTGTTTTATGGATACTGCCTGTCCCATGTCAATCAGGTAGCTCCTGTTCCTGTGGCAGAGGACGTTGTATTCGCTGAGATCTGAATGAACGATCTTCGCCTCCTGCACCATTTTCCTGTACTGAAGCATTGTATCCTTCAGGTATGCTTCTCTCTTCTCCTCAGGCACATCTTTCAGCTTTGGTGCCGGTGATGTCTTTGTTCCTATGTAGGACATCAGGAGAATGTTTCTCATGAAACCCAAG
>JAKAPZ010000044.1 GCA_021822985.1 Thermoplasmata archaeon
TTGCACGCAGGCCTGTTCAGAACGAAACTTAGACAGATTTCTGCAGATGATCTGTTGCACGCATTATGGAATGAGTAATAAAATGCCCGAAGCATGGCTGAACTCCATGCTCTGAGAACATTGAGTCAGCAGGGTGTGGCGATGTGTTCTATCTAAGATCAAATCTGTCCAGATTCATTACCTTGGCCCATGCAGCTACGAAATCCTTCACAAATTTCTCATTTCCATCATTGCTTCCATAGACTTCTGCAATTGCACGCAACTCGGAATGAGACCCAAAAATCAAGTCCACACGGCTGGCAGTCCATTTGATTTTTCCAGTTTTTGCATCTTTCCCTTCAAACAGTGTGTGAGTGCCATCTTTTTCTTCCCAGATTGTTCCCATATCAAGAAGATTCACAAAAAAGTCGTTAGTAAGAACACCCTTGCGTTCTGTAAATACTCCGGTTTGAGAGTGATCATAATTTGCATCAAGAACCCTCATTCCTCCCACCAGAACAGTCATTTCAGGTATTGTAAGAGTAAGTAGCTGCGCTCTGCCGACGAGCTGGAATTCCTCCCTTCCGGTACCGGATGTGTAATTGCGAAAACCATCTGCTTTTGGCTCAAGCAGGGCAATGGATTGCACATCTGTCTGCTCTGCGAGAGCATCCATTCTCCCTGGAGCAAAAGGAACTTCTATATTGAACCCACCTTCTTTAGCAGCTTTTTCTACACCAACATTGCCTGCAAGAACTATGATGTCGGCTAGCGATATCATTTTCCCATTCTTTGCCCGGGAATTGAATTCCATTCTGATTTTTTCTAGAATACCAAGAACCCTGTTTAGCTGTTCCGGCTCATTGACTTTCCAGCTTTTCTGCGGTTCGAGCCTTAAGCGAGATCCATTTGCTCCTCCTCTCTTGTCACTTCCCCTGAAGGTTGAGGCCGAGGACCATGCTGTGTATATAAGTTCTCGTACTTTCAGGCCAGAACTGAGGATGGCTGCCTTCAGTTCTGATATATCCTTTTCATCAACGAGCTTATGATTTACCGGCGGTATTGGATCCTGCCACATGAGTTCTTCTGCAGGAACTTCATGGCCAAGATATCTTGACCTTGGCCCCATGTCACGATGCGTTAACTTGAACCATGCTCTTGCAAAGGTATCTGCAAACTCATCCGGATGTTCGAGGAAGCGTCTGGAGATCTTTTCATAAACAGGATCGAACCTGAGGGAAAGATCCGTGACCAGCATTGTTGGTGGGCGCCTCTTCTTTGGATCATGTGCATCTGGTACCGTATTTGCTCCTGCCCCACCTTTAGCAACGAACTGATATGCTCCGGCAGGACTCTTCTCAAGCTCCCACTCATATTTGAACAGTGTCTCAAGGAAATTATTGCTCCACTTCGTGGGAGTTGTTGTCCATATAACTTCTGGTCCACCACCAATGGCATCAGAACCTTTACCTGATTTGTAGGTGCTTTTCCATCCGATTCCCTGATTCTCTATTGGTGCAGCCTCTGGTTCCGGTCCCACATGTGATACCGGGCCAGCTCCATGAGTTTTTCCAAAGGTGTGGCCCCCGGCAATAAGTGCAACCGTTTCCTCATCATTCATTGCCATCCTGGAGAATGTTTCCCGTATATCTTTCGCAGCTTTTACAGGGTTGGGTTCTCCATTGGGCCCCTCAGGATTGACATAAATAAGTCCCATCTGGACTGCTGCAAGTGGTTTCTCCAGTTCCCTACCGTTCGAGTAACGCTTATCTCCAAACCATTCCTCCTCGCTTCCCCAGTATACTGATTCATCCGGTTCATAAACGTCCTCCCTTCCGCCTCCAAATCCGAAAGTCCTTAAGCCCATATTCTCAAGAGCTACATTTCCTGCAAGAATTATTAAATCGCCCCATGAAAGTTTTTTTCCGTATTTTTGCTTGATCGGCCAGATCAATCTTCTCGCCCGATCCAGAAGAATGTTGTCAGGCCAGCTGTTAAGTGGTGGAAAGCGTTGTTGGGCAGATCCAGCACCTCCTCTTCCATCTCCAGTCCTATATGTCCCTGCAGCGTGCCATGCCATCCTGATAAACAGTGGGCCATAATTGCCAAAATCTGCGGGCCACCATTCCTGAGATGTGGTCATGACTTTAGATATATCCTTCTTGACTGCTGGAATGTTCAGGCTCAAAAACTCCTTTCTGTAATCAAAACCCTTATCCATTGGATTCGACATGGATGAGTTCTGGCGAAGAATCCTGAGATCAAGCCTGTTGGGCCACCATTCCTGAATACTTCTTATTCCTTTTTTCTCCGAGACATTCGGATCTTTATTTTCGTTCATCAGTTCATACCTCCTTTAGTTAGATATTTGACACTTCAGTGAAAGATGCGTTATTGCTGAGGCTCTGGAAAATAACGCAATTACAATATCACAGCATATAATTTCCACACTTTGGGGATTCCGCCTGCATTGCTTAATAAACAATATAGCACCTCACTTATTGGTTTAGCACATTCCTTATAAGTTGGACTTATTGATAATTGTCAGTTCTTCTGCGATATTAACTTTTTCCTTCAAAAGCTTCTGCCAAATCTCCGCTGATACCTTATTATTTCAGAATACTGTTCCTGGAAGGCCCCATTCTGTCCTGAATCTGTTCTTCAGCGTGTCCGATAGGATAGAAAAAAGATGCCCTGCAATATGATTCATTCTCTGAACAGTGGAATCATACAGATTTACAACAATCTCAGATGATCCCAGCACAGGCATTAAACCTCCAGGTCTCACTTCCAGCTTGTCAGAATCTTGTCCCTGTTGAACGTCTTTATCACCAGTGGATATAACAAGATATCAAGTGCTGCAACGATACCTGAAATAATAAGCAGGTTCGTGTTTGTAAGGGAAATTATTGAAATTTCAGTCATAACATAGACTATGAAGAATGGAATGAATCCTGCCATGGATAACTGATATGCACTTCTTGGATCACTGACCCGGGATGATGCCATTGAGCTGATTTCAATTGAAAGAGTAAGCCCTGAAGGAACAAGAAGAAGAAGCACAATCACTATTGACAGATTCGGATAATATGAATATCCAAGGATGTGGTAAGTGATCTTATCCATTAATGCCATATATATGGAGTTTCCAACAACTACTGCGGTGAATGAAGGAATGAATGCTGAAAAAGCTTTTCCTAAAATGATCTCCCGGTCTGATATAGGCGTGGAAAGCAGTGGTTCAAGGCTTTTCTGTATTTTTTCCCCAACAATGCTGTAAGCTGCGGTGTATGAAGATAACATTACGCCAATAATTGCAAAAAAGAATTCGAAAGCATCCATCAGGCCAGTTATGTACTGAACATCTGAAGCTTTGACTGTGGAACCATTAATCAAGTGCCAGACCAGCAATGGTAGGCCGATTGAGACTGCCAGAGGGAGAACTACGTAGAAATAAATCAGGGTCTTCCTCAGCCTGACTATTGAAAACTCCTTCTGGGTAACGATCCATGCTTTCCTGAAGCTCATTTCTTTCCCCTCACTGCACTGAGATAAACCTCTTCCATGGTGGGGGAAAATTGGCTTACAGATACAATATTACCCCCTGCAGAAGTGATTGCCTTGATCAGAACCGGATTTTCAGTTTTAGGATTCCTGACATCGATACTCAATTTCTTCCCATCTATCTCGATTTCTGAAGAAACAACTTTCCTGATAGCTTCAAGAATTTTATCATTTATCTCATCAAGTTCTATTACTGTCCTGTCCTTCCTCAAAGATTCCTTAAGCTGGTCAGGCGAGCCAATTGCAATAAGCTTTGTCTTCAATATACCAACTCTGTCGCATATCCTTTGAGCTTCATCCAGGTTATGAGTGTTAAGGAATATCGTCTTTCCTTCCCCTTTGAGTTTCAGGATTAAATCTCGCACGATCTTTGCAGCCTCAGGATCTAAGTTTGCGGTTGGTTCATCCATGAATAGAAGCAACGGATCGTGAGACAGGGCCCTTGCAATAGCCACCTTTTGTTTCATACCTTTGGAAAATGTCCCCACGGGTCTGTCTTTGAATTCCAAGAGGTCAAATTCCTCCAAAAGATGTTTTATACTTTCCTTTCTCTGAGTTTCTGAAAGCCCGTACAGTTTGCCATAATAGTCAAGATTCCTGTAAGCGCTGAGTTCTTCATAAAGTCCCACGTTTTCTGACACGAGACCTATAATTTTCCTTATGTTTATTGAATCTTCTCTGTTTCCTATGGAGAAGTCACCAATTCTTGCATCCCCACTTGTTTTGGAAATCAGGCAGGAGAGCATCCTGATGGTGGATGTCTTACCAGCACCGTTTGGTCCAAGAAGACCAAAAATCTCACCGTCCGTAACCTTAAAAGTAAGTTGATCAACAGCCGTGAAATCATCATAGAGTTTTGTCAATCCCTCTACATCTATCATTTAATATCATTTCAAATGTCCTAATAAATATTATCCGGGAATTTAAGGAGGAAATAGGATCTGAACTCTGCATTTGACCTGAGTTTTAATCTCAACGCTTAAGCCTTAGGCTGAGTCAGTGAAAATCTATTTCCATCAGGATCTATGAAGTCTGCCTGGATTCCGAATGGCATGTTCAATGGTCCGGAAACAAATGTGACACCGGCAGCTTTCAGTTTCTGGTATGCCATATTGCAATCCTTTGTCCAGAAGACCATTCCTGTATGTGCCTCTTTTGGCTGAACTTTTGAAGCTCCCTCTTTCATCAAAACTATTTCGGGATACTTCTGCCCGTTTGGAGCAACACTCAGGAATCTCGGGAAATTGGGAAATGAGTAATCTCTCCTTTTCTCAAATCCCAGTTTCCCGGTATAGAACTTTAATGCTGCTTCCTGATCCTTTACGACAATGGTCACAAAACCTAGTTTCTCAATAATTGATTCTGAACTTTTAGACTTATTTTCAATATCCATTTTTTCACCCAAATTACATCTTAGCGTGTTTTGATATAAACTTATTACCGTCTCCTTATTTTCAACAAAATTATTCTCGATTTTCCCATTCGTATCTTCCTTATGACCCTGATTTATACTTCTTTTTATCACATTTCAGCCTGATTTGATGCCGATTTAATCTCAAATCCTTCTCTTTCCCCTGTAAGTTCATCACCTTTGATTTCCAGCATCTGTAATGCAACATTTGAAACTTGCCGGTAAACAATAGATGGTTCTGCTGAATTTCAAGAAATCGACAATAAGTCTTTTTAATAACCTGAACTGACAATCGGTGATCGAAGTGAAACCTAAACTGAATGAAGTCAAAAAGCATAGGACAGATTTCGGATTTCTAGATGTTTCCAATATAATCACTTTTGAAAGAATATACTACAATGATGGAACTTATTCTTCAGGGAATGCATCTCACTATAGCCGAAAATTGGAGTATGGAGAAAACAAGATACGGGTGAAAGGAAATGAACAGAGTGGATAGTAATGAAATATCCAGCGAGTTGAGCGAAAAGACGAAAGATAATCGGAAAATGTTGAAAGCCATCGAAGCATATGGAACCCTGGTATTCGTAAGCGTAATCTGGGGAATGGCTTTTGTCGCAATCAAAGCGTTGGAACCTGTGCTCAATCCTGTAAACCTCACTTTGTTGAGATGGTACATTGCAGGTGCAGTTTTTCTGGCCCTTCTACCAATACTGGGAAGGCCAAAGGAGAAGATCAACAGAAAAGATATTCCGCGCTTGCTTCTTGTCTCATTTGCAAACGTAGTGGCATATCACCTAACATTGAATTTTTCAGAATCGGAAATAAGTGCTGGTCTGGCCCCCCTGCTTACATCAATAGGACCAGTGTTCATAGTTATCCTTTCCACTGTTTTCCTTAAGGAGAAACATGAAAAAGTTGTCTATATTTCCATTGTGGCTTCCATTTTCGGAGCATTTATACTGCTTCTTGGCGCTCTTAACACAGGAGGAAACAGCACCTACTCTGGTGTGCTGGAGGCCATTGGAACTGCCTTTTCATACGCTGTTTTTGCAGTTTTTGCCAAACCACTCGTGATAAAATATGGCCCGAGATCGCTCACCATTATGGCCGGACTGATAGGAACTGCGATGCTCCTTCCTCTTACTTCTGGAAACTTCTTCTATCAGGTCTCAAATCTTCCAATAACAGGGTGGCTGGCAATTCTGTACCTTTCACTTCTCAGCACCGTTCTAGGTTACATGATATTCTTCACAATGATCGGAAGGGGAGCTGTTGCAAAGGTATCCGTTCAGTTATACCTGATTCCTGTGGTGGGGGTTCTTGGTGGGGCGATTCTTCTTGGTGAACCGGTGACGCTTTTCATAATAGCCGGGGGCGCACTGATGCTTCTCTCTGTAGGCTTGACCACAATCAGACCGAAGCTGCCATGGAAAAATCTGAAATGATTTCCCGCAAAGAATCTGTGGATTTATTCAGCGTTCCAATTCAATAATGAATAGACCGAAGCAGAAGCACAAAGGCGGGATTCGAACTCAGGTTTCTGAGTCTGTTTCCGTTTTATTTCACTGTCCGGCCAATAACAACATACGGTTAATAATCGACTGACAGTTATGAATGCTCCAATTTCTCCTGATGGTTTGAAGACTTTCCGAGAAGCCATCCACCAAATCCCAGGGCCCAGAGCAACTCAGGATACACTATCATGCGTTCCATTCCGCCTTTGCCCAGTCCGAGATGAACCCCTTTGGTGTATAAGATCAGAAAAATGAGTGCATAAGTTCCAAGAAACACCCAGACTGCAGAAATGAAATTTCTAAGTTTATAGATGATGATATAAGGGGCTATAGCTCCCATCAGGAAAACAAGAAGGGAAAACAGGGAATGTGGCCTTCCGGTATTTTCTGGAAATAGTCCCACTCCAATGGCCCCTATTCCAGCCAGTATCAGCACAACAAGAAGTACGGGGGAGAATTTCCTCAGAAGCAATCCTGCTATAATCAGTGCAATTCCCAATACTTCTATGGTAGTGTTGAAAATATAGGCAGTCTTTCCTACACCGAGATCACTGATATAGTTGTTTGAGACGCTATAATTCGGGAACAGTAACTCTGCAAGCAGCAGGAAAAGAAAAAACTGCGCAACACCTATAAACAAAGCAATACCTGCGAATCCTAAATTCTGATCATCATTCTTCAGCACGATTGAATATATCTCATGAGATTTATTAAGTTTCGCACTGTCTTTTCTACAATGCTGATTGTCTTTCCCAATGTCTATATAAAATAATAATTCCCATTTGCTGTACCAGCACCGTGCCAAACATTGGCAGAGCTCATAAATTTTTGATCTGCTGCCCATCAGGAAGAGAAAAATATGAACAGCAAATAAGCAATTGATGTGTCCGGTTCAATCCGGAAATAATCTGCAGAAAAAATCCACATACATGAAACATACGAATTGCCACAATCAAAATACCCGATAATAGAATCAATATATTTTTCAAAAATACATAACAAAAAAATTTGGTTTGGGAAGAATAATGATTTGGTTCCTAAATGGCCATCTTCTTTTCTGCATTCAGAAGGCCGATTACCTCATCAAAATTTGTGCGTTCAACGATCTGGTACTTAATCTTCTTCCCTCCCTGTGGTATGAATCCCATGGCCCCTGCATACATGTACTTGACCGGCCCCATGCCTTTCAGATACACCACCTTATTAAGAGAAGCCCTGTCAATCCAGAAATCATTGGGGAAATGTTCAACAGATTTTCCGGACTTGAGATCCTGAATTCTGGTTTCAACAATTTCCCTGACACTGTTTCGCTTCAGCTCATCATTCAATAAATCCTGTGATGCACCGTTAATGAGCATTCCCTGACCGGGGAGTGGAACCGTAAAGAACAAAATCCTGCGGTCAGTGACAGCAATTACATTTTCAGTGAATCTCTCCACAGAAACCAGGCTTGGCCCCGAGATGTTATTCTGAAGCCTGTAGATCGGCGTCAGATATGAGAGCAGTGATTCGCCCTGATCAAGGCTGATTTTCTGTTCGCCAAACAGAGTGGTGCCGGGTTTCAAACTTGTTTTTCCTTTATAAACAGACTGATCCTTTTGTTTGGCGTAATTCTGTGCCGGATTGTTATAATCTATCTGGTTTATTTTTCTGTTAGATCTGATTAGCAGCAAAAGAAAAGCCAGAGTGGCAAGCAGGAAAATAGCAGCGATATAAATTGGGAGACCGGCCCTTAAAGCGAAGGAAAAGAACACTATTTCAATTAAGAGAACGAATATGGCTATACCGATTCCAAACCAGTTAAATGTTTTCTGTATTGCAGCTCCAACAGGAGCGAATCCTCTGGGCCCTATGGAATTATCTACAGCATCAGATATCCTGCCGGATAGTGGTTGTTTCACGGTCGCACCGCAGGCAGGACAGGTACTCTCTTTTCCAGTTAGTTCAGAATTACATGAAGGACAATTCACATGAACCCATATAGTATATGTATTAAGATATTCCCATAATAACATTTTTATTATAAGGGGGCGAGCTTCTCACCCTTCAAACAGGTTATCAGGGGGTTACTGTTATCCACATATTTTCAGGAATATTGATCTTCAAGGTAGAATCTATTTCAGCAAGTTGATCTGATTCAGGAATGTAATGAACGGAGATATAGAAATCTACGATGCCAAAACCGGGGTAAAAAATTCCCTCTTTCCATGTTCCTCTGGTCAGTACAATGGCACCGGCAGAATTCCCAAGGATCAGCCCATTGAATTTCATCAATCTGTGCTGAAGTGAGTGTTTTTCAAGTTCTTTATACAGTATGCCCGTATCTCCGCCTGGCAGGTAAATAACATCTACTGAATCGAATTTCTTATCGATCACGTCATTCATGTCATTCTTTTCGAGAAAAAGCGTTTCCTGGAATCCGTTATCAGAGAAATAATTGCATAAAATTGTTCTGTATTCCTTCTCCTTCTGATCGGATTCTCCTGACCATGGTATGACAAGGATTCTCTTGGATATGGAAATTTCTCCAATTTTTTTTATGAGGGATTCGTTTGTTCTCTTCCTGACATCCTCTCCGCCCTGCAATATTATCATTTGTTTAACCATGGATAATTCACCTGCCCTGAGGAAAATAATTGTGCATAATTATCCTGAAACCTGAGTGACTGCCAGGAAATGTTCCATGAATACAGTTGAGATACAAATGCACCTTGATGGACCCCGACACAATTCATACAATTGATTCAGTGCAGATAGATGTTTCGCAATTCATACAGTGTATGCAGAAACTGATCCTTTTGCTGAAATCTCAAGAGAGGAAGTTTATTTTTTGAATGTTTAATGCCTGTTCAGCATATTTGCTTCATTTCTTTCTCAATAATGAAATCAGCCTTTTCCTGCCTCCGAAGTCATCAATATAAATCTTGAAATCCTCAACCTGCGAGAGTTTCATCAGTTTTTTCATGCTGCCCCGGGTATGATTGTATGACGGCATTGATTCATTCCCGTCAATCATATTCTTTTCATCGACACCGCTTGATCTGTGATTTCTGGATTCGATAATTGCCAATCCGCCCTTTTTAAGAACTCTGCAAATCTCCTTTATGGTTTTTACCTGATCCTGTTCGACTGTCAGTTCGCTGAAAGCGTTCCACATACAGATGACTGAATCAAATGATTCATTTTCGTAAGGAAGATCTGTCATTTCCCCAATCCTGAAACCAATATTGAGATTCCTTTTTCCAGCCTCTTCCTTTGCCCGCTCAATGAATACAGGGGTTATGTCAATGCCTTCCACGTCGAATCCTTTTGAAGCAAGTGGAATTGAGAATCTTCCATATCCACAAGCCAGATCCAGAACTCTCTCCCCTTTTTTCAGTAATTTCAGAAGATAGGAAATTTCC
>JAKAPZ010000045.1 GCA_021822985.1 Thermoplasmata archaeon
AAACAAGCATGAAGCTGGAATAACCGGGTTGCATGGTTTCATGAGGGAAGAATTCATGGAACAGGACTTCAACCTCATAAAGATCGAGGATGAGGAATTGGGAGATCTTGGAGTCCTGACAGAGCCGATGAAAAATGTGGTGAAGGCCTTTGAGGTCGTTGAAAGAATCTCATCCAGATCCATTTACCAGAACAACCTCTCCACACTGGAGGGGAAGACTGCACTGATTGTCGGTACAGGATGTGAGGCTTTCCTCTATTCATTCCTTTCTGTGGATTATGGGTTTGATACGTCCATAACAAACAGGCACCCTATAGGACAGACTTCTCTGGACATGTGCAGGCAGTTTGGAGTCAGTTTCATAGATTCATCTAAGGAACCTGATTTTCCAGAAAAACCACTTGACCTGCTCATTGATACAAGCGGTGATCCTGGAACCATATTGAGGTATTTACGAAAAATGAATTATAATGGAATTGTGATACTCTTTGGTACAAACGGCAAGGCCCCTTCGGCAGAACTCACGGGGGAAGACATAGATCATATAGTGGAAAGGAATATAACCATAGCAGGATCCGTTGATGCAGCAAAAATACATTACATCAAAGCACTGGACTACCTTTCAAAATGGAACAGGAGGCATGGAGATGTGATGAAAAGGATCATCACGAAATATTTCATGCCTGGAGAAACAGATGTGTTCACAAAAAAACCTGATGGAGAAATAAAGAGCGTAATAAAATGGCAGTGAGCGAATGCATTATTTTTGACGGAAAATCGTATTCCACGAAGATCGATAATGAAACAGCAAGACTTTCAGGCAAGTTCTACTCCATTCGTGGCAGGAAGCCAAGACTTGCCATAATTGATCCTTCACAGACGTCTGAAAACAGCATGTATGGAAGGAGCAAGATCAAGAAAGGGGAGAAATTGTCCATAGATTGTTATTATATCAGGGTACCTCAACCAGTAAACGGGAAATCTCCCTTAGAGTATATAGAGAGGATGCTCATTGAGACTGAACCTGATGGTATCATAATTGAGAGGCCCCTTCCAAAGTGGATGTCTGAAAGGGATGCATCCCAGATTGTGCCCGAATACTTGGACGTGGAGGGAATAAACCTGAGAAACATGGGAAAGAACATGACAGGCGAGAAGACCATAATTCCTGCCACTGCAGATGCATGCCTTCAGATCATTGAGAGTCTCGATGGAAAATACGGCAAGGATGTATGCATTGTGAACAGGACAAGAGTTGTGGGAAGGCCCCTTGCCATGGCACTCATCAACAGGGATTATACAGTCACAGTATGCCACAGCAGTACCACTGATCTGAAAGAAAAAACCTCTTCTGCCGATATAGTTGTCACTGCCACTGGGAAACCGGAATATTTCACATCAGAATACATTTCACCCGGGGCAGCTGTGATAGATGTTGGAATCACTAAAACAGACAGGGGAGTGGTCGGGGACGTTAACTTCAGGGATGTATATAATAAGGCAGGTTTCATAACACCCGTTCCGGGTGGTGTGGGGCCTGTCACCACATCCATGATCATGAAAAACTTCATGACCATAGCCATGAAAAGACTTGAAGACAGGCTCAATTACTGACCCTTAAATTACAAATAATTAATTAAGACCTTAATGAATACCATAATCACTATGGGCCTGACACCTGATAATATAAAAGATTTTTTAATAAAAGCCATTGATGATAAACCTGCAATTGTAGGCATCAGTGGAGGCATTGATAGTGCTCTGGTGTTGATGATTCTTTCGAAATCCATACGGAAGGAAAAAATTCATGCATACTTCATTCCTGATTCGTACACGCCAAAATCAGATTTTGAGGATGTGAAGGCCCTTGAAAAATCCTCCGGAATACCCATAAAGGTACTTAACATAGAAAATACAATAAAATCTTTCAGAGAACTGCTCCCGGGAGGAAAGAGAGAAAATTTCGGGAACCTGAAATCAAGGGTCAGGATGAGCATCCTGTATTATTTTTCCAACAGCATGAATGGCATTGTGGTCGGTACAACAAATTATTCCGAATATGTCACAGGCTATTACACAAAGTACGGTGACGGAGGATGCGACATAGAACCCATTATATCCCTCACAAAATCGGAGGTTAGGAAGATGGCTTTCGAGGCAGGGGTTCCTGAAGCAATTATAAGAAAAACGCCCACCGCAGGGCTTTGGGAAGGGCAGACGGATGAGGAAGATCTTGGATTCAAATATGCGGAAATCGATGATGCCATTACTCACTTTAAAAATCATGGAATGTTCCCGGAAACACCTGCAGGAAGGCGTGTGATGGAACTCTACAATAACAGCAATCACAAAAGGAAGATGCCAGTGTCTTTGGAGGACTAGACTCATGGTTGCCCTTGGTAACTCTGAGTTTATACAGATCAGTCTGCTTCTGATTATAGCGGCATTTTCAATTCCGATTGCAAGGCGGGCCTCTCTTGTGGAAATACCAATCCTGATCGGTTTTGGGCTTCTTTTCGGACCTCTTGCAGGAGTTATACAGTTGAGCTTCGCCACAAACCTGATGGATAACTTCGCAACTTTCGGAATGGGGATACTGGGACTCGTGATAATCCTGTATTATGAATCACACAACATCAATTTCAGGGTCTTGAGAAAATTCACCGGGAGCATAATATCGCTGAACACTGTGGGAATGATCATAACTGCCATCATGGCAGGGCTGTTCTTCTCATATTACACAGGGGCACCGATCATAATCGGCCTTCTGTTCGGTTCCATCATCTCTCCTACGGATCCCTCAACACTCCTTCCCCTGTTCAAAAAAATAAAGATAAGCGATAACTACAGTGGAACACTGATCGGTGAAAGCCTGTTCAATGATCCGCTTGCCATCATACTTGTGACGCTCATGATTACTCTCATATATCCCCTCTCACAGTACTCTTCAGTATTCAACTACGTCGATGGGCTAGTTGGGCTGTTGCCAGCAATTCCATTGTATCTTCTGATCCAGATCATAGTGCCATCCGTAGTGGGTGTGTCACTTGGATTCATCATCATCTACCTGAACAAGCTTCTGGACTTCGAGAACCTGATTGTTGGACTCCTGCTGGGTGTTGTTCTCTTTGAGCTGACAATTTTCTACGGTCTTGGAATAACGCCTTTCCCTGCAATTATTGGAACTGGCGCAGTGGTAGGAAATTACAGCGACAGGAGCATATTCTGGGCAAGAGAGGCGAACTTTCAGGAGAACCTCTCATTTTTGGCACAGGGAGTGATATTCATCCTTGTGGGGGCCCTGGTAACCATAGGAGACTTTTACAGGTACTTCATAGGGGGCCTTATACTGACATTTTTTATAATGTTTATAACACGCCCTGCGGCTGTATTCGCATCGCTTTCAATACCAAAAGGAGGCAGGGAGATGAAATTCAGGGTGAAATTGTTCATAGCGCTCTCTGGCCCCAGAGGTGTGGTTTCTGTAGTTCAGTCCTCTGTCCCCCTTGCCATAGGTTATATTTCAGGAAATGCACTCCTCCTCAAATGGGGTGGTGTCATAGAGGCATATGTAATATTCATTGTGCTGCTTTCAATGCTGATGCAGACACTATACACACCATACGCTGCAGGAAAACTCCTGCCACAGGTTTCAGATCATAAAAGCAGGGCTTTGGATCAGGCCTCTGGTGACTCTTCCTCCATCCAGCCTTCCATTTCCAGCGCCTGAAACACCTGGTTCCTGTTCCTGTAGAAAAGGTTCACAACCCTGACGAAATCCTTGTAATTTGTCACTTCGTGCTCAATCATTTTCTCAAGTACTTCTGCCCTTGTATCCACTTCTTTCTCGAGTTCAGCCTCGTTCTTTCCCTCTTTCTCTGCTATCCTTTTCAGTGCATAGCTGAATCCTGAATAGTCCTGGATATCAGACATGTTGTTCAGGTTGAATGCGTTGTTTACCACAACGTCCTTGGACATCTCGTCCTGCCCGGCTATTTCCGAAACGGTTTTTATCCTTCTCCTTGAGCCCCTCTCATCGGTGATATTCTGAAGAATTATGACCACATCAAGCGTGAGCAGCATGTTCCTTGGCACATTGATCGGCTTTGATTCCATCCTGTGGATGAATGTGCCTATGTCGTCTGCGTGGAAAGTTCCGAAGACATATCTTCCTATTGACATAGCCTGGAAAAGGGTGAATGCCTCTGCACCTCTCACCTCTCCCACTACAACGTAATTCGGCCTCTGCCTCATTGTTATGGTAAGCAGATCGAACATGTCGATCTCTCCGTTTCTCTTTCCAGTTTCCTTGTTCAATTGCCCAAACCCCGGCCTTGTGGTCATGGGCACCCAGTTCTCATGTATGAGATTGATTTCCCTTGTATCCTCTATGGAAACGATCTTTTTCTGGGAAGGTATGAAGAGAAGAATTGCATTCATCAGAGTTGTCTTTCCCGTTGCGGTTCCTCCCACAACCATCATGTTTCCCCCATATTCAGTCAATGTCCAGAGATAGGCAAAAACCTTTGGAGTTGCAAGATTCCTCTTTATGAGGTCAAGCGGAGTCATGGGCTCCTCCTTGAATTTCCTGATAGTGAAAGATGAACCCTTGTTTGTGATGTATCTTCCTATTGAACATGATATTCTCGAACCGTCAGCAAGTGTTGCATCCACTATGGGGTTCGATATGGAAATGTGCCTTCCCACATCCTGGAGCATCTTCTTTATGAATGTGTTCAGATCTTCCTCTTCATATATGATATTTGTCGGTATGTATCCGAATGATTTGTGGAAAATGAATATGGGTGCGTTAGGCATATCACATGAAATATCCTCTATGTTAGGATCTTTCATGAGAGGATCTATTTTTCCAAAACCCAGTATATCTCTCTCCACATAATAAGTGATGGATTCTACCTCATCCCATGTGAATGTTCCCATTGCCTTTATGTTCTTTATGAGATCAGCGGCAACCTCTTCTTTCCTGATCTCCCTGAGGAGCTTGTTCTGAGGATCAGTTATTTTTACCAGAAATTCATTCCTGAGTTTCGTATAGATCTTCATTGTTTTTTCTTTGAGGGTTGGTTCATCAACTTCGTATTTGAATATGTAGCTAGACCTGTCGAAGTAAACTCTTGAGAAGACTCTTCCCGGAATTATTTCATGGAAGAATTTGTCATCGCTCGTTCTTTTTGGATACCTGAGCCTTGATACTACCTGTTTTCCGCCTCCACTCTTTTTCTTAGATTTTGATAACAGTGCCAATTTACATCACTCCAACTACACTTAAGACCACAATACTTACAATCACAAGGATTCCTGATATTAGTGAGCCTGATACAAGCCTGCCATCCCTGAACACTCCTGAGATGAGCCCGCTTGCAACACTCTGAACCACAATACCAAGACTGAATATTTTTTCTATAAGCTGGAACGAGCCGGAAGATATGCTCAGTGTACCGGTTGATCCTCCCCCTGTCTGAGATGCAATTTGCGGGAAGAAGAACAGGTCAAGCATTATGATAACGAACAGGAACACTCCGAAAGAAACTGAAAGGGTGGTCGAGAAACTTCTCATATCTGCAAATCTGCTCTCCCTCATCAGGTATGTCTGTGTTGTGAAACTTGATATGATAGATATGACATCGGAGGTGTTGCTTCCTGACTGACTTGCTTTCTTTACGATTGCGCCAACCTTCTTAATGGTGTCAGATTTGATCATCGATCCGAAATCTTCCAGTGCTGTTTCAACTGGAATCCCGAGCTTAATCATTCCTGCCACATGCTCAACCTCTTCAGAGAGGGGGCCATAGTTGACCTCTGCACTCCTCAGAATTGCCTCTGACATTGGTGTACCGAAATTGGTATGGCCTGCAAGATCCCTCAGGAAATCCGGCAGTCTTTTCTCAGCATTTTCTTTTCTCTTGACCTCGGCAAAATCCGCAAGGCCATATGGAATCAAAATGACCACAAGGGAAACCGACAGAATAGAGAGATCGTCTACGCCAAGATGCCCAAAATAAACGATAATTATGAATATCGATGTAACCACTGAAGATCCCAGTAGTGCCAGATGTTTCAATTCAAGACCCAAAAAATCATATTTCATACTTCCACCTCTCCTATGGTGCTGCTCAATATGAGCGCAAACATTACTGCTATTACAGGTATTATGACGCCTACAATTATGTAAAGCACCACAACTGTGAGTGAACCCTCTCCGGGTATGACTGACGTGACCGTCCCGATAATGACCATCAGGATGAGGGGAAACATCACACCTACTATGATGTAACTTTCTGCAAGCACCGAAAGGGATTCGGTGTTTCTCTTGATGAGAGTACTCAGTTCCGTCTGGTACTGGAATGCTTTTTGCTTGAAGTATTCCTTCAGATCTCCGCCAGAAGTCATGGTTGTGATGATGCCCTGCAAGAATTCAGAGAATCTCTGGGATGGTGTGTATATGGCCCCTTCCTTTATGGCAGTGATTATATCCTTTCCGAAAAGTTTTGTGGATACTGATATTCCCTTCGCTTCCCTTGCAAGTTCATTATATTCCTTGCTGGAAGAAAGTTCGTATATAATATTGTCAAGAGGCATATCAGCAGATGCCATCGTTGCAATGTAACCCATTGCAAGAGGCAACACTGCATCTATCTTCTTCTTACGGCTACCTGCTACGGAATTGGGATATTCCATAAGCATAACGAAATATATCACAACCCCCATGAACCAGAATGCAAAAAACATTACAGTATAGCTTGGAAAGAGAAAGGTGACTATGTTGACTGCGATTAGAGAAGCCACTGTAAAAATAATTCCTCCAAAAATACCCTTTGACAGATAATTGATTGCAGTTATGGGCATTTTGGCTTTCTGGAGATCAAGTTCAATTCCACTCATGTCTGCGTACCTTTCCAGAAGGTTTCCGAAAAACCTTCGTGAGATATTATCAAATGGTGTGGGTGCAGGGATGATCATGGAATTTTTTGATTTCTTTGTTTTTTTCTCCCTTTTGGTGTCTGTGGTCAATGGATATGAATTTTTTCCCTTCATCATAGCTGACCACCCGATAATCTGAAAGCTGATTCTTTGTCTTTGTAGAATATATTTATCACCCTGGTAATCCTCTCATAATCATTGATATTGTTCTCGACCATGTTCTCTATAAGCTTCTTTCTCTGGTTGAATTCTTTCGTGAAATCTTCCTCAGACAGTTGCTTGGATTCCCTTACTTCCTTCAATAATTTGCTGTACTCAGAATAAACCTGCCTGTTCTCGCCGTAATCAAAGTTGAAAACCCTGTTGTATAGGATTTCTCCTGATTCTGGATCTATCCCCATTATTTCATCTATTTCAGTAATTTTCCTCATGCTCCTGCTTCCCATCCTTATGAATTTGTTGAATAGCACAAAATCCAGGGAACTGATGAGAACTCTGGGAATATTCAGTGGATTTGATTCAAGCCTGTTGATGAGTGTTTCCATGGAATCTGCATGAATTGTGGAATACGCAGTGTGTCCAGTAGATATAGCCTGGAAGAGTGAATAAGATTCCCTTCCCCTTATTTCTCCAAGAACGATGTATGTGGGCCTTTGCCTCATTGCCATCCTCACAAGCTCGAACATACCAATTGGTGGATTTTTTGAATCTGTTCCTGTAGAATATATGCTCTCCCTTGTTGATGTTGCGACCCAATTCTGGTGAAGAATATTTATTTCCCTTGTCTCTTCAATGCTGAAAACCTTCGTGTTTGGGGGAGTGAACATCAGCATTGCATTGATTGTGGATGTTTTTCCCACACCCGGAACACCAGCAATAATTGAAGATTTGAGGTTTTCCACGGCAAACCACAGATATGTGACGACTTCTGCGGTGGCAGCACCATATTTTACCAGTTCAATTGGAGTGAATGGAGTCTCTCTGAAAAGCCTGAAGGTGAATGAAGAACCTTTTGATGAAATCTCCTTTCCATATGTGATCTGTATCCTGTGCCCCTGAGGAAATGTTCCATCAACAATGGGCTCATTCATGGATATTTCCTTGCCGCAAAGCTGAGCAAGCCTCACCACATAAGAATCAAGCTGCTCATCTGTTTCAAAAACTATGTTTGTCTTCAGTGAGCCATGTATCTTATGCTCAATAAAGATAGGCACTCCAACACCATTGCATGAAATATCTTCCACCATTGGATCCCTGATGATCGCATCAAGGGGGCCATACCCCTCATAATCACGTTTAATGTAATATTTAAGGTTCTCAATAGCCTTCAGGGAATAAACCGATTTTCTCCCTGTCAGGTAATTGGATGCTATTTTTTCTATGCTGATCTGGGTAAGATCATCAGGAAGTGTTTTCAAACTCCTTATGACCTGTTCCATATCTGCCTCTATTCTTGCGAGGAATTGTGTCTCTTCGAACACCAGTTCCGGTTCTGTAACCACATAAATGGATTCAAGCATATCCCTGTTCCATATGATTTCAACATTGACAAGCCCCGGGATGATGCTGTACTTCTCAATCGATTCTATATTTTTTGGCAGTGTTATTTCTCTTGCAATTTCAATTCTTTTCCTTGCTTCCTCCGCAAGGTTTGATTTTTTCTTCTTTTTGAGGTTTTTAAGCACCTCCATTTCGTACTTGGGATCCATGTCTGACGAATCTGAAGATTTTGAATCTTTCTTCTTTTTTGAGAACCTTGATTTTCCCTGCCGTTTCCTCTTGTCATCGTCAACCTTGACAATTTTGGCCCTTCTTCTCATAGGTTCAGAAGGTGTGGATTCTTTAGTCTCTTCAATTTTTGCATCAGAAGATTGATCTTTCTGATCGGGTGAAGGTTCGGGCATTGTTTTAACATTTCCCACATTCACAGGTGGTGGAGGGGCAGGTTTTTGAGCTTCAGATATTGAGACATATTGTGATGTCTGCGTACTGGATAGAGGTTTTTCAGGATCTGCATTTGAAGAATTGCCTGAAAGGTTCTCTCTCATCACGTTTAACTCGAGAGGTGTGTCATAATAGTCTCCCTTTCTCTTTTTATTTTTTTTCTTCTTTTTCGTATCGTCATCGACATATGCTATTTTTGCTCTTTTTCTTAAAGGCTTGTTTTCAGCAACCCCATTTGTTTCGGGGCCTGTTGTTTGGAACTGTGAAACATCAGTTTCAGAAGTGTCTACAGATTTGTCAGGCTCTTGGCTGGTGATCCTATCTTTTTTCCTTTTTGTCTTCTTTTTTCCATCCTCTCTATCACTTACTTTTATCCCCATTTAGCCTCACCAGATATAAATAAGAAATGTAATTCCACTATACTCATCATAACTAATATACCTATGTAATTAAATTTTATTATATGTGGTGCCTTAGTATATTTCTTTTCAGTTCTCAAGTTATGATTTGCGATATCTCTAGAGCATGGAACATCCGTTTAATCTGAAACACCTGACAACTATCCCTATGAAATCCTTCCTTCAGATACAATTAAAGAAGCTTTTGAAATTTTGAACTTCCTTTCCATGGGAAATTTCCGATTTTAACTCGAAAAACATGTTTCACGAGTGCAAAAATATGTTAAAAATGGTTTCTCGTATTGTTTTTGGCCCTGTGCATAAATTACGTTTTCCACAACAATAACTTCTGATATCAGACCCTCTATTTTTGATGTTCAAAATTCCTTCCTGCGCTCAACAGTTAAAATATTATATGGATATACCATTTGGCTGTAGATGCTTGGTA
>JAKAPZ010000007.1 GCA_021822985.1 Thermoplasmata archaeon
AAACAGTGTCGTGAAAACCATAACTGTTGGCTCGAAACCAGTTGGTGTATCATTCGACTCATCCAACGGATATGTGTATGTTGTCAATTCAGGTTCCAATAATGTGTCCGTAATAAACGGTGCAACAAACAGTGTCGCGAATACCATAACTGTTGGCTCGGCACCAGCCGGAGTAGCATTTGATTCATCCAACAGATATGTGTATGTTACAAATTCAGGCTCCAGTGATGTGTCCGTAATAAACGGTACAACAAACAGTGTCGCGAAAACCATAACTGTTGGCTCGAAACCAGTTGGTGTATCATTCGACTCATCCAACGGATATGTGTATGTTGCCAATGAAGGCTCCAATAATGTGTCCGCAATAAACGGTACAACAAACAGTGTCGCGAAAACCATAACAGTTGGCTCGTCACCATTTGGAGTGGCATTCGATTCATCCAACGGATATGTGTATGTTACAAATTTGGGTTCCAGTAATGTGTCCGTAATAAACGGTGCAACAAACAGTATCGCGAAAACCATAACTGTTGGCTCATACCCAACCGGAGTGGCATTCGATTCATCCAACGGATATGTGTATGTTACCAATTTTTACTCCAATAATGTGATCGTAATAAACGGTAAGACAAACAGTGTCGTGAAGACCATATCTGTTGGCTCGGGACCATGTGGGGTAGCATTTGACTCATCCAACGGATATGTGTATGTTGTCAATGAAGGCTCCAATAATGTGTCCGTAATAAACGGTGCAACAAACAGTGTCGTGAAGACCATAGCTGTTGGCTCGGCACCAGTTAGGGTAGTATCCGACCCATACAACGGATATGTGTATGTTACCAATTTTTTCTCCAATAATGTGTTCGTAATAAACGGTACAACAAACAGTGTAGTCAAAACCATAACTGTTGGCTCGGCACCATGTGGAGTAGCATTCGACCCATCCAACGGATATGTGTATGTTGTCAATTCAGGTTCCAATAATGTGTCCGTAATAAACGGTGCAACAAACAGTGTCGTGAAGACCATAGCTGTTGGCTCGGCACCTTATGGAGTAGCATTCGACTCATCCAACGGATATGTGTATGTTACAAATGCAGGTTCCAATAATGTGTCCGTAATAAACGGTACAACAAACAGTGTAGTCAAAAACATAACAGTTGGCTCGGCACCAGTCAGGGTAGCATTCGACTCATCCAACGGATATGTGTATGTTACCAATTTTTACTCCAATAATGTGTCCGTAATAAACGGTGCAACAAACAGTGTAGTCAAAAACATAGCTGTTGGACTGGATCCATGTGAAATAGCATTTGACTCATCCAACGGATATGTGTATGTTGCAAATTTGCACTCCGGAACTATAAGTATTATTGACACAATTAATACAGTTACGTTCACGGAATCAGGTCTTCCGTCCGGTACGGCATGGTACGTGAATCTCAGCAATGGTATGGATTCAGGTGCAATAACCGGGACATCTTATTCATACTCACTTACAGACGGGACTTACTCATACTCCATAGCAACAACTGACAAGACCTATGAACCGTCTCCATCTTCCGGTTCTATTACGGTGAATGGAAGTTCAGTTTCCAATCTGGTCTCATTCTCGGAAGTCAAGTACACAGTTACGTTTACGGAATCAGGTCTTCCATCCGGTACGGCATGGTATGTGAATCTCAGCAATGGTATGGATTCAGGGGCAATAACCGGGGCATCTTATTCATTCGCACTTACAAATGGGACACATTCCTACACTATCAGTAACGTATCAGGATACTCTCCGTCAATATCTTCGGGTTCAATATCTGTCAATGGGTCAGGTGTATCAAAAATTATCAATTATACGGCCATCAATAAACTATCCACTCCTTCTGGAATCCTCAACCCGGAATTATATGCTATAATCGCAGCTGTCATAATTGTTGGGTTGGTGTGTGTTGGATACGTTATAATGAGGAAGAGGGGGAAATCTCTTTTCCAGTTTTTAATATTTAAGAAAAGACAGGCATAATTTTTGTAGGATATCCTCTCTGCCCACAAGGCAGAAATTTTTAAAATTTTTAAACACCCGTTTATGCATGTGCAATCAGAGTTTTGTTTTTTAAATTAGCAAAAAGAGGTCATGACACAACAACATTTAAAACATAACAGAATATATGCATAGGAAAATGTACAATAACAGAAGGCCGTCCGATAGGAAGAATTACAGAAGGCGTTATGATGAAAAGCCACAGCATCAACCAAAAAAAGTGAAAAAACTCGATATGAGGAAAAGTGAAGAATTCAATTACATGCTTTCAAAAATAATTACAGATTTACCCGACAGTATCAGAGGATCCTTAGCTGGAGGAATATATGCCACAGCTTCAAGACAGGGCATAGTAGAGGCAAAAAATTTTGTCTCCAAAAAGCAGGAAGAGGGAATTATAACAGAAAAGGTTCAGAAGCAGATCATTTTTCTCCTGAACGATTATTCGACATACAGATGAACCATGGAAAGCGAATTGAGCAAAAGGGTAGAAAAATACGTAGAAATTGAAAAAAGAGCTCTGGATAACATTTCCATATGCGTTCCGGATAATTCTGCTCTCTATTCTTTTGCAAAGGATGCACTTGAAATGATAAATGCGTATTATAGCGATGCAATATATTTCAGGGAAAAGGGCGATATGATAAATGCCCTGTCTGCCCTGAATTATTCCTACGGATGGATAGACTGCTGCGTGAGGCTTGGTGTATTCAGCACAGATTCCGATTATTCCAAATACACATTCTTCAAATGACAAGCTCTTCGATTTCGACTTTCCTGTGTTTTATACCGAGATCTTCTACATTTATTTTCCCGCCTGTGTAAGTGGTAGTCGTTTCTTTTCCGTTAAGTAAAGAGGATACTATCCTTCCTGCAGAATCTCCCTTCATTATTCCGCTTCCACTTGTTCCAGTTGCGACTATGGTATTGATGGCCCGGAATATGTAATGTGTCTTGTCTATGGTGTTATAGGCATAATGCCCCGCCCAGCTGGAAGTTACCTTCGAATTTTTCAGTTGAGGAAGATACTCCTGGGCAACTGGAAGCATGCCCATCTCATAGAATTCTTTCTCTGGTTGTGGGTCGTTTTCATAGGAATAAGGCCTGCCTAATTCATCTGCAGTGGAAATCCAGAATGATTTTGATTTTGGTTCAGGTCTTAAATATATGCCGTTGGAAGGAAGAATCATAAATGGACATGTTCCCTCAGAACCATCAACCCTCTTTCCTACCATCGAGGATATCTCCTTTCCAGATGCCTGGAATATCTGCCTCTTCTTTGGCCTTATGTGGCTGTCTATTCCTATGGGACTCAAGAGGTCTGTCGTCCACACATCGGTGCAAATGACATAGGCATCTGCGCTTATTTCTCCAGAATTTGTTTCAAGGTTACCGATGGTTTTTTCCTGCCACAGGAAAGGTTCACCGGGATAGTCAAGTTTTGTTACCGGGGTAAGGTTGATCTTTTTAACCTCTGTCCCGTATTTCATCTCTACCTCCATTTTTCTCAATTCCGAATCATAGAAGGAGCATATGAGATCCGGTTCTATAATTCCACAGTTTTCTCCCAAAAAGGCACCCTCAATATCCGGGAGATTCATTATGCTGGCAACATTTCTGTCCGGCTTCAAATTGATCCCTATTTTTTCAATATCATTTTCTGAAAGCATTCTTCCTTTTGCTCGTTTCATGATTTTCTCTATGGAAGAAGATACTGCATTCTTTCCATCAAGCAAAAACAGATATCCACAGGAATCCATACCCAGTTCAAAACCGAGTTCATTCTGTACATGTTTGTAAAATTCAATCGAAGAGGAGGATAACATGTGATTTATTTCTGACGTGAATGTATCACGAAATCCGGCAGCACTTCTTCCGGTGTTCCCCTGCGCATAAGTTTTTTCTTTTTCAACGAGACAGACTGATAAATCTGGATTCTCTCTTTTTATATGATAAGCAGAGGCCAATCCTGTGATGCCGGCACCAACAATGATCACGTCATACTTGGGCATGTTTTAGGTAATAACATGCATACATTAAATTTATTGTACGAAACAGAAGTTCTTCAAACTCCAATTTTTTAAAGCCAACACTTCAATTGATGCTACATTGATCCAGTCATGAACGAATACTTTTTGAAAAATTCTTCATGCTGGCTAAACACTGTGCAGTAGTGAGAGAATATTAGTTTTTCCGACCACCTGCATTATGATCTAATGTGAGGAAAGAAACATTCTTTTTATCAACAAAAAGCCCTTAAACAAACAGAATTTATGGCAGAATTGTAAAGGTTATAATATAAAGAATCAATTTCCTCCTAATAATGGGAGATGTATTTGATTGAAGGTACCTGACAGAGTTTTGATAATTGGGAACAATGAATCTGCCATAATGTCTGCAAATAAATTGTTGCAAAAAGCATCAAAAGGTGATGTTGAAGTTATTGTTCTTGGAAATGACAGAAAACTGGAATTCAGGGATTCCAATATATTCCTGTCCACATCCTCGCTCGACCATAACAAAACCTCAAAAAATGCTGATTTTCTGCTGAGGCCTGGCGCAAGATTTTACCAGGATGAGCCCCTTATACTGAACATCAATGAGAAATCAGTCTCCACAAGGAAAGGTGCCATAATAAAGTATGATTATCTCATACTTGCGGATCTGTTCGAATCTGATACATCATCAATCAAGGGATACAACGAGGATGCAAGATCAGTAGAAACTGCGCAGAAAGCACTCTCTTTAAGAGAAGATCTCAAGAAGATAACCAGTGGAGATGTAGTTGTATATCACTCCGCAAATTCTTCATTTACATCCACATTTGCTGCCAGTCTTGCAGTGAGCATCAAATCATATTTTTCCAGGAAAGACAGTGCGGACAAATTAAACGTGAAATTTATTTCATCAGAGAATTCAGTGATAACAGACAAGATAACAGAGGACTTCATTGCTTCAACTCTCGAGAAAAATGGAATTCAATTTGTGAAAGGATTCAAACTCGTATCTATAAATGTAAAGAACAGAGAACTTGAATCTGAAGGGGGAGAATCAATAAAATATGATCTTCCGGTAATTTTTGCATCGCATAAATACATGCAGTATGTTGAAAAGTCCAAGATTCCAAGATCAGACAGCGGAAATATAGAAGTGAATACCAAGACTCTCTCTGTGAAGGGTCATAATGAAATATATGTAGTAGGATTCATCGGCTCCGATTATAAGAATAACTGGAAGACGCTTTATAACCAGGTTGATTTCATAACTTCAAGAATAGCAGGCATTTCAAGTGCTTATCCTGAAGTTGAGAACTATACGTATACGTACAATGATATTCTGGTTACAGGTGATGAAAGGGCATCTACCATATCGTATGAAGGAGATTCGATCGCGGTTGGAAACGAGAGCAGGACAGACTATCTCATAAAACTTTATGGATACCAGGCATTCTTTGGAATTTATTCTCAGGGGTTCCTGTGAGGTGAATAAAATGGTTGTTGACAAAAAACAGAAAGATGCAGATCGTGTTGGAGAATTGATCAAAGATATTGAGGGAAATGAAGAATCCATTAAATCATTGCTCGGAGTGCTAAAAACAATGAGTGACTCTGGTAACCTGAAGGTTATTCAGGATCTCATGCAGGAACTCATCCCCGGCAATCCTGAGGGAATAGTTCAGACTTTGGACAAGATGGAGTTCCATGAAGGCGGAATCAACCTTGCTTCCTTTATTGTAGCATTCATGGCTTCCCTATCGGACAATGTCACAAAGGATAGCATTTCGACCATACTCTACAATAGCAATGAACTCTGGTCAGCTATGGTGGATGGTGCCAAGAAGCCTGAAAATTTCTCCCTATTTGGGTTGCTGGGGTTACTGAAGGATCCTGAAATTGCAGCCGGGCTCACAGTGGTTCTCAACTCTCTGAAAGTTATAGGAAAACTGCTGAAGAAAGTTGATACTGGTGAGGGGCAGTGAAAATAAAATTCACCTATGATAAGGGCAATGGATTTATTACACAGACTGATGGCAAGGACAGAATAGTCATAAAGGGCCCAGATTCATCTGAAAGGACTACTTCTCCAACCGAATTTCTCCTTTATGGAATGGGCGGATGCTCATCTCTAGACATATTCATGATCCTTGGAAAAATGAGGAAAAACATCACAGAATTCCATGTGGAGATGGACGCAGAAAGGGAGGACACTGATCCGAAGGTGCTCAGAACTGCAAACATTCATTACTTCATGAGTGGCGATATGTCAGAGGAACAGGCCATAAGATCCATTAACCTTTCACTTGAAAAATACTGCAGTGTATCAATTCTTGCAAGAAGAGGTGGAGTTGATCTCACATATTCTCTCACACTGAATGGCAGGGATGTTGCGAGCAGAATGAAGCCAGATTCATCCAATCTTTAAGCTGTGTTTTTAATACCATGGCCTGTGAGGATAAGGAGGCATCTTCCCTCATGTATCTTTTTGTATCCTGCATATGAAACTGCTGAACTGTATTCCACATCAAATCCTTTCCCGAGGAGTTCCTTTCTTGCTGAAATTATTTCCTCTTCAGTGACTGTTAATGTTTCTCCATATTCTATGATTACATTCTTCAAAAACTCAGCCCTTATGGGTACCATCCCTGTGAGGGCATCTGCAATGCTTTTTTCCGGTCTATTTTCTTTGCCCAGAATAAAATTATGCATTCCTGCAGCACGCTCAGGCAGAACAGCTATGAGTTTGGGTATTTTTTCTATCCTGCCACTGGCGAGAAGATGCCTGAAACCCATGTATATTCCGGTGAAAAGGGTTCCAGTGGAAAATGGTATGTATATTGAATCAGGAATACGTTCCATCTGTTCATTTATTTCGTAAGAAATTGATCTGAACCCGTCACTGAATTCTGGCCAGTACTGATGGCCCAGATACATCATCCCTGAATTGATTGCTGCATTCTCCACATCTTTCCTGTTTCCAGCAATCTCAGTTATATTTGCGCCATATTTCCTTATCTGTTCCAACTTATTTCTGTTGGCAGTGGAAGAAACGTACACCGTACTTTTTATTCCTGCAATATTGGAAAAAAAGGCAAAGGAGGCACCTGCATTGCCTGAGGAATCCTCAGAGACTCTAATGTCGTTTGAAATAACTTCCTTTCCTTTAAGAAAGGAAAAAAGGACATTCATTCCCCTGTCTTTGTAGGACAGAGTTGGATGCAGGTATTCTTCCTTCACAAGGAGATTTTTGTCCAGTTCCGATATGGGCGTATATCTAGCAGGCTCGAATATAAACTTTGAAACATATGGAAAATTTCTGCGTATTTTGTCATCGTATGAACCACCAACTTCAATAACAAATGGAGACCTGCATTTTCTGCAGAGAATTTCCAGATGTTCTCTGACGGAATTGCATTTGGTGCAGACCACTCTTGATTCAACCATGTATGTATAATTAAAAGTGGGGTAAGTAATTTTTCAATAAAAAATGGTTAGAGTGAAGCATAATATGCTTCATCATATGGTTCAGGCTTGAGTCCTTTCCTTGTCCTGATCTTGGCTACGACATCTTTCTGCAGTTCTGGAGGAACTCTCTGGTATCCTGCATTCTCAGAACTCCAGAGAACCTTTCCTCCGGTAGCTCCCCTGATGGCAGAGGCAAAACCGAACATTCCGGATACAGGAACCTTTGCAACAATCACTATGTCGTCTCCTTCCATGTTCATCTCCTCAACCACGCCTCTTCTCTGCTGTATTTCATTCGTGACTGAACCCATTATGCTCTGGGGCACGTTGATGAACACTTTCTGGACAGGTTCCATAAGGGTTCTCTTCGCCTGGCACATTGCACCGTAGAGTGAGTTTCTGCCAGCAGGAATTACCTGTGCAGGGCCCCTGTGTATGCTGTCTTCATGGAGCTTTGCATCAACAAGGACTGCCTTAACTCTGGAAACACCCTCGTTTGCAAGTGGGCCCCTGACGATGACTTCCTTAAAGGCTTCTATGAGAAGTTCCATTGTTTCGTCAAGGTACTGGATTCCTTTTGTGTTGTCGAAGAAGATGTTGTCTCCTGTCACACTGGTAAGGCCTCTTGCCACATCTCTTTCAATTCCATTTTTCTGCAGAAGTTCAATCACAGTTTTTTTGTCCTTGAATTTTTCACCCTGAACTATGTTACCTTCCTTGATAAGTTGGACAACAGCATCCTCAAGAGGTTCAATGACAAAGTAGAATTTGTTGTGCTTGTTCGGGGACTTACCCTCAAAGGGGCCACCTCTCTTTTCCGCAGTTTCTTTGTAGACAACTATTGGATCAGAAGTTGTCACTTCTACTTTGTAATCGTTCTTAATTCTGTATAATGTGACTTCAAGGTGAAGTTCTCCCATACCGGAAATAAGATGTTCCCCTGTTTCCTGGTTGATATTAATCTGTATTGACGGATCTGCTTTTGAGACAGTTTTCAGGACATCAATAAGCTTTGGAAGATCTGATGTATGTTTTGCCTCAATTGCAAGCGTTACGACCGGATCAGTGTAATGAACCATGGGCTCAAATGGTTCCATGTCAGAAGAGAAGGAAACAGTTGAACCAGCTATGGCACTCTTAAGACCGATTACTGCAGCGATGTTTCCTGCTGCTATGGAATCAACCTGGATTCTGTCGGGGCCAACCATCATTGCAAGAGTCTGAACTTTGAACTTTCCTGATGCGCCATTTATGTAAAGTTCCTGACTTTTGCTAAGTGTACCACTGAAAACTCTACCCACTGCAATTTCTCCTGCGTGAGGATCAACAATAATCTTGACTATCATCATTGCAACATTTCCGTCGTGGTTGCATTCCTCCATTGATTTTCCTATTGGGGATTCCAGATCTCCTTTCCATATGTTGGGAATTCTGTATTTCTGTGCTTCTTTTGGATTTGGAAGATGGTGAACCACCATGTTCAGTATGATTTTATGAAGCGGCGCTTTCTTGGCAAGATCTTTCTGTTTGCCGTCTCTAACCAGATTCACTATGTCGTTGAAATTGATTCCATACGTTTTCATTGCAGGTACAGATATTGCCCAGTTATTGTATGCAGAACCAAAAGCAACTTTTCCTTCTACCACATTGAGTTGCCAGTCTTTTTTCTTGGATTCAGGAGCATATTTGACGAGGAGTTTGTTCACATCATTGATGATTTTAATGAACTTTTTCTGCATTTCATCGCCGTTGAGCTTGAGCTCATTTATGAGTCTGTCAACCTTGTTTATGAAGAGAACTGGTTTGACATATTCTCTCAATGCCTGCCTGATGACAGTTTCTGTCTGGGGCATCACGCCTTCAACTGCATCAACGACTATTATACAGCCATCCACAGCTCTCATAGCTCTTGTAACGTCACCGCCAAAGTCAACATGTCCCGGTGTATCAATCAGATTGATCAGGTAATCCCTGTCATCCACTCTGTGCACCATTGAGGCATTTGCTGCATTTATCGTAATGCCTCTGGCCTGCTCCTGTTCATCAAAGTCAAGCATAAGCTGCTTTCCAGCAAGCTCTTCGCTCATCATTCCGGCTCCGGCAATAAGGTTATCACTGAGCGTGGTTTTTCCATGATCAATGTGTGCAGCAATGCCTATGTTTCTTATACTATCGGGTTTGTTAACAAGTTGACTTGCTTTAGCAATATTATCCTCTTTTCGACCCATAAAAACACCTTCAATAATAAAATGAAAAATTAGTTTTTCATCTGTATCTCTATTTGTACACCATCAGGTATAGAGATTTTCATAACCTGTTTTAAAGTTCTCTCATCCCCATCTATGTCTATAAGCCTCTTATGAACTCTCATTTCCCACCTGTCCCAGGTAGGTGAGCCTTCACCATCAGGGCTTTTTCTCACAGGAACAAGTAATTTCTTGGTGGGGAGAGGTACAGGGCCATGTATTTCTACGCCTGTTCTCTCTGCTATCACTTTTATTTCCTTGCAGACTTCGTCCACAATTTTGTGGTCTGGTCCACTTAAGGAAATTCTAGCCCTGTATGATACCACTTCATCCACCTTACTTTGTATCTACTTCCATACAGAGACCTGCAGCCACTGTCTGGCCCATATCTCTAATGGCAAATCTTCCAAGCTGAGGAAACTCTGATACCTTCTCAATTACAAGGGGTTTGTCAGGTATGACCTTGACTACTGCTATATCTCCTGTCTTGATGAACTGAGGGTTTGCTTCCTTTGTTGTTCCATCTTTGGGGTTAATTGTCTTGACAATCTCCTCAAATCTACAGGCAACCTGTGATGTGTGTATATGGAAAACTGGCTTGTATCCAACAGCTATAACACTGGGGTGATTGAGCACGACGATCTGTGCTGTGAATGATTTTGCAACTGTTGGTGGTGCGGTTGCAGGTCCACAAACATCTCCTCTCTTTATGTCATTCTTCGCAATTCCTCTCACGTTAAATCCGACATTGTCTCCGGGCTCAGCCTGTGTCATCTGTTCATGATGCATTTCAACGCTCTTAATTTCGCCATTCTTGTTTGCAGGCATGAATATGACCTTATCACCAATCTTCATGATACCTGTCTCGATTCTTCCTACTGGAACTGTTCCAATACCTGTGATGGAATAGACATCCTGAATTGGAAGCCTGAGTGGTTTGTTTACTGGTTTTTCCGGAACCTTAAGCGTTTCAAGTGCATCCAGAAGAGTTGGGCCATTGTACCATTTCATGTTTTCGGATTTCTTTATAATATTATCTCCCTTGTAACCGCTTATGGGCAAAAGTGTGTATGTTTTGTATCCGACTGATGCAAGGAATTTGTCAACTTCTCCTTTAACTTCTGTGAATCTTTTCTCACTGTAAGGTGGCTGTGTTGCATCCATCTTATTAATGAGAACTATAAGCTGCTGTACTCCAAGAGTTTTTGCAAGAAATGCGTGTTCTCTTGTCTGAGCCATTATTCCGTCTCCATCTCTTGCTGATATCACAAGCATTGCTGCATCAGCCTGGCTTGTTCCAGTTATCATGTTCTTGACGAAGTCTCTGTGGCCGGGAGCATCAATAATCGTAAAGTAGTATTTATCTGTCTCAAACTTTCTGTGTGAAAGATCAATAGTAACTCCTCTTTCTCTCTCTTCTTTGTACCTGTCCATAACCCAAGCAAACTCAAAAGTTGCCTTTCCCTTCTCTTCTGCCTGTTTCCTATAATCATCAATTATATGCTGAGGTATCTCACCATGCTCAAACAGAAGTCTTCCTACGAGTGTTGATTTCCCATGGTCAACGTGACCTATCGTAACCAAATTTATGTGTGGTTTTTGTGCTGCCATTTCTTCACCTTTTAGACTATTTCAAACCGTTAAGGTTTTTCTTTATTAAAGTCTTTGCTTCGTAATCTTTTATCATTATAATACCTTTTCCACGTTTACAAGTTGTATATTCTATATTTCCATAGCGTTTTGATGTGGAAACCGAATAAAACTTTAATGTATATTACAAAGGTAAAATCGAACCTCAATAAAATTTGTATTCGTATGTGCTATGGTCAATTTGTTTATTGGTGAGAATATTTTTCAGTACAATATTCTTAATCGAATCAGAAAAATTCGGGGAGAGAACGAATATGATCATGTTATTCTCTATTCTTCGAAATGTGTGGAAACTGTCAGAATACTATATGGCTTTTAGATCATCCGTTCTTAAACTGATATTAAACACAATAAAATTAATATCCTAACACATTTTCACCATTTGATCTAAATGGGTAAATTAAGCAGAAACGTATATATGGTATCAGGAGGCGTAACCAAATTTACAAAAGCGTCCCCAGATATGGATTTCAGGCTTAGAGTGAAAAAGGCCTTTGATTATGCCATGAATGATGTGAACATGGAATTGAAGGATATTGATGGTTCAGTCGCATCATATTTCTCAGATCATTTCCAGAGGCAATTGATGTCTGGAGTTATGGTTCAGGATTATCTCGGATTGACTCCAAAACCAAGCCGAAGAGTTGAGGGCGGAGGAGCAACTGGTGGCCTTTCGTTTCAGGCCGGAGTAGAGGAAATCGCTTCAGGAAGAATGGATACATGTGCAGTCTACGGTTTTGAATCGATGTCTCATGTTAATACATGGAAGGGAAATGAATTCATTGCACTCGCAAGCGATACAAATTTCGACTATCCTGTCGGTGGATTTTACACTGGATATTATGCTATGATGGCTGCAAGATATTTGCATGAATTCGGTGCAACGGTAGAACAACTCGCACAGGTTTCAGTGAAGAACCATAAAAACGCACTTTCGAACCCATATGCCCAGAGCCCGATGAATCTTACAATACAGGATGTCAGAAATTCACCAATGGTTTCTTATCCTCTAACAAGGCTTGATGTGTGTGCAATGTCAGATGGTGCTGCTGTTGCTATTCTTGCTGACGAGAAGAGAGCATTCGAACTTTCTGACAATCCCGTACTCGTGAAAGGAATTGGCAGTGGAACAGACACAATGAGACTTGCAGACAGGCCCTTCGGCAAAGTTCCTCTTTTAGCACATGAGAAGGAAAGCGACTATAAGAATCTCAAGTATCCGGGAGTTCACTCATTCAGGGCAGGCCGAACTGCAGCTGCAGAAGCATATAAAAATGCTGGCATAACCAACCCGATTGAAGAGATAGACGTAGTGGAGCTTCATGACGCGTATACCTCCTCAGAGATACAGACATATGAGGATCTTGGGTTGTGCAAATATGGTGAGGGAGCAAACTTCGTATCAGAAGGCAAAGCTGATCTAAAGGGAAAAGTTCCTGTAAACCCGTCAGGAGGTCTACTTGCCTGTGGCCACCCGGTAGGTGCAACAGGAATTATGCAGGCAGTATTCGTGTTCTGGCAGTTGCAGAGAACAATCAAGAAGCACTTCGGAAACGACAAGTTGCAGATATCAAACCCGAAGAGAGGCCTTCTCCACAGCCATGCAGGCACGGGAACTTATGTAACAGTTTCAATAATGGAGGCGGTAAAATGACAATAGATTATAATGCAAAGATGCCTGAAAAACAGGACGGAACACAGGTGTATAACACTGATCCACTTATAGTGAAATCCCATTATGAGATAGATTATATACACAGTTATGCACAGGACTCAGAGTTTTTCAGGGCAATGGGAAAGAAGAAGCTCATGGGAAGCAAGTGCAAAAAATGCTCCTATACTTACGCAACACCGAGATCACATTGCATGATGTGCGGAGCTGAGACTGAATGGTATGAACTCCCGAAGGAAGGCAGAATACACACTTTCACAACCTGCTATTTTGGAAGTGAAGCATTTCTGAAGGAAACACCATTCAACCTAATCATGGTTGAATTCGAAGGTGTCGACTCACTGTTCATGTCGAGACTCATTGGTGCAGAACTGGAAGACATGAAAGTTGGAATGAAGGTCAGGGCAAGATTCAAGAGGAACCTGGAGTTCAGCCCAACAGATGTTTACTTTGTGCCTGTTGAGGAAAAATGAGCGAAAACCAAAAAACCAATTTTTTTTCCAACAACGACAGGAATGTTTTTATTTTAAGTTCTGGCTCCCAACTTGATCGTGGGGCCCTTTTATCCAGATACAGCAGGGCTGCAAATCCTGACATAAGGGATCTTTTTGAAAAGGAGTTTCTTTCCAACCCCGACAGAGGAAAGGAATTCTATGAAAAGATATTCCTTGAATACGGTGATGAATCAGTTGCTGAACTTGTAAGCGTCCAGATGGGATTGCAGAACATATCTAACGTTGCTGCCAAGATCATAGAAACAGGAAGAATAGGGCTGTCATTCCTTGAAAAATCATCAAGATATGTGAGATATGATAAGAAATATAATGGCAGGTATCTGTATCTGGATTTTGAGAAAACAGGTTTAAATGAAAAATTTAAGCAAAGGTATGTAGATCTTATGGATCAAATGTTTGATTTCTATTCTTCTTCACTGCCTAAAATCAACGATCTCTTAATGGAAAAATATCCTTTTAGTATGTTTGGAAATGAAAATGATGCAAATGCCGAAAAGGCGTACAAATCTGCCATTAGGGCAAGATCTCTTGATGATATAAGGGCAATTCTTCCCGCATCCACGCTAACAAACATAGGTGTTTCAGGAAATGCACGTTCATACATTTCCCTTATACAGAGGCTTTCCTCGACAGGAATGAAGGAAGCAAAGGAATTATCTGATTTGATATATGCAGAACTTGATCCGGATTATGGACAGATAATAAGATCTTCCAGAAACATTCATGGTAAAAAATATGTGGAATATCTCAGTAACAGAAATTTAGGATTCCAATACACCGAAAGAAACCAGGATTCATACTCTACTATCATGAGCTACAATAAATGGAATCTTGATCACATAACGGAACTCATGGGAATGAATGGAGCAAACAGGGATGAATTCATTTATAAGGCTGCAGCCATGAGAACAAACCGTAGAGATAAACTTCCAAGAATTTTCGAATTTGTGGATATAACTTTTTTACTGAAGATGAATTATGGCATATTCAGGGAGTTCCAGAGGCATAGATTCATGAGCATTGTGAGGGGAAATTTAATGGCTGATCTTAGTTATGATATACCTGAATTTGTAAAAATTGATTCAGGAATAAAGGATCAGTTTGTGGGCCTAGTTGAAAGTGCAATAGCATTAAACAGGGAGATAATCAAGGAAAGTAATGACAGCAGGGCAGCACAGTACGTTCTTCCGATGTGCATCAACCATCAGATGGTTGTACACACAAACCTGAGGGAATTAAGTTATTTCGCGGAACTCAGGACAACACCACATGCCCATGATGATATCAGGAATCTCGCACTGTCCATGGTAAGGGATTTTATCTCGCTGGAACCCGAATGTGAACCCCTCTTCAAATTCATGGACACCGGTTCATATCCACTAGGAAGGTTTTACCAGGAATACAGAAAAGAAAAAAAGATGGAAAGGCACCGCTCATAATGATTCCGCAACAACCATGAGTATGGAATAATTTACTCTTTATCTTTCCTTTAGTCTAATGGGAATCTTTTATTACTTATCAAAATTTATTCTTGTTTTTCATAAAAAGTAAAAAATAAATGCATAATGGCATACACATATGAATGGGAACAAAGCATAGTTATCTGGAAGATCATTATAGAAAAGAGGGAAAAGGCAACGTTACGTTCGTAGAATTCACCGATCTGGTGGTAGACGATTCCATACTGTATCCAACATCTTATGGACAGCCAAACGACAAGGGTTCTATTTTCATAGATGGAAAGGAGTTCGAGATCGTGGATGTATGGGATGATGGAGAGGGCATTCATCTGATCTCACACGACACTTATCCTCAGGATGCCAAGGGAAAGGAGGTCACACAGCATCTTGACTGGAACACAAGGTACAATCACATGAAATTCAGGACAGCCATGAGAATAATGGCGGGAATTGCATTTGAAAAATTTGGGGCCACTCACAGGATAAACCAGACTTATGAGGATTATTCATGGATTGATCTAGAGTTCAACGGAATAACAGAAGAGGCAGTCAGAGAGATCGAAACAGAAACGAATAAGATTCTAAAATCTGGCGTTGAACCTGTTTACAGGTATCTCAGCAGAACAGATTTCATGAAGGATGAACATCTCATGTCCATAACCAAATCCAAGGTTCCGGATATTCCCGAAATAAGGGTTGTGAAAATTGGCAATCTTCCTGAGATGATGGAAATGGGAACTCTCAACGCTAATACGAATGAAGTGGGCGAGATAGTTTTGAAGACAAACCTCGTAAAAGGAAAAGTTGGAAGCAGGGTGAATGTTTCATTAAAGAAAGCATGAACTTTTTTGAACAATTCATAAAGAAAAAATAATTTTTCCCTCTTAGGGAAAAATATTTCTGGCAGTTCAATCGTCTAAGAGGTGTTTACCTTCACTTTTTAATTTATTGAGGCGAGTGATTTCCTCTATAAGGATCAAAATTCCAATCAGTCCCATGGTAACGCCTACGAAAATAAATTGAGGTTCTGTAAAATGTTTTGAGGGGGATTGAATATAGACGTTAATGGTAACATTCTGCGATTTAACCGCTATATTTTTCAAGTTTATGTAATATATGCCATTCCCACGATCTCCTAATTTATCGGTTGGAAAATATTTGCTGTAAGTTAACGAATTGGTGACATTCGAATATTTTTCAACATGAGTTGTTATGGTACATCCGGTACTATTAGTATATGTGCCAATGCACCAAATACTCCACGATATATTTCCAAGTTGGGAATTGATCTGGACAAGAGTGGCAGTATTGTACGCTATTCCAATATCGCTACTCAGATTCTGAGATTGGTTCATAGTTCCATCATAGCTATATGACAGGTAATTAGCAGTATAGGTGCTATTGCTTTTATATCCTAAATTCATAACGAATAAACCTGAAATTATAAGCACTATTGCTAACACTGTTATTTTAGTGAACAGTGGTTTCATCCCATTCTTCAATATCGATTTTAAAGGATTTTTCTTTGTTTTAATCTTTAAAGTGCTCATACTGATATAGTCATCTAATTACGAATATATTTATCTATTTAATGTATGCTCGATTATGAAGTTTAGGAAATTCTTGAACACTGCTGACATTTATCTATTCATGATAATAATGTCTACCACCTTTCTAATTTCAATATATTCAATTTCCAATTATCTTTTCAGTAATTCGGGGGGGTTCAAGAAAATAACGATGCTATATCTGTATTTCACCGCAGGAACAGCTAAAGAAACTGTTATAATCACGGGAATTTTATTCATCGTAGCTTTGTTCATAATTCTTTATTTCAATATGACCGATTCCGTAAGAAAAGATACGACTAACGGCAAATCTACCTATTCTGAAATATTCCTTTTGATATTCATTGGGCTTATTTTTTTAACTTATAATGAATCATCAGTGCCAGATCTTGTTTTACAGTACGGGAATGTTGGTGTAACTGTATATTATGAGCAAACTGCTTTATTTTTGACACTTCTCGTGGCTTTAGTAGGATCAATTTCATTTATTCCTATTGCACTTTTTAAAGATATTTCAGTGTCAAAATCAATTATTTCTGGGCATCAATATAAGATGCATTACTACCTTTATTCTTTAGTTCCAGCACTAATTGCGACATTCATTTTTTATCTTGCTGAGACTTTAACAATAAGTCAATTTGAAATAATATTCCTAATTTTTTTCATGCTTTTTGTTTTTATGCAGCGAAATGGTTTGTTCAGAACCATTTCTTCCGTTTTTCTTATTTTCGGAAGCCAGCTAATATCCTCTTATTTTACATCTGTCACGACCATTTTGTATCTGTTATTTATCCTTTTACTACTTGGTTTGGGATTCGCAACTCTTTCCATCCCTGAAATTCGACAAAAGCGTGACAGTTTACATGAAGAAGAATTCAACAAACATCAGGGATCAGAAGACACAAACCAACAAAAAGTGCCATTAAATACGAAAGATTCACGAAGCATTTCTGATGCACTCTTTATTAGGGGCTCATGTCTGCACTGTGAATCAGTGGAATTCTATATCAAAGCAAATAATCTTGAATGCAAGAAATGTAAATCTGAATTTACCGGAAAGGAAAAAGAATTCAATTCATTCCTCGTTTCTGAGGATAGGCGGGGAATTTGATCTTCCTAACTTTTTATAAGTCAGAAGTGCAAAAATTAGGGAAGGGATGAATAGTAAAAGACTGATCTTGTATCCATAAAATCCAAGCAAGAAACCTCCTGAGAAGGAGCCTGTGACAAAACCTATGGAAAAAAAGGATTCATAATAGAACACCCCATCCCTCGGACTTTCAGTCTCTCCGATATAACTGAGGATTTTTGAGAATCCCATGCTCCCTCCCAGTCCTGCAAGAAACAATGCTAAAGCAATAGATTCAAATGAGAAATTAATAAGAAGTATAAGGTATGATGCAGCGAATATGGAAGAAATCCATGCAAATTGCCCTGTAGAAATATTCTTCGAATAGGTTGATATGATGGAGCCAATCGAGAAAGAAATTCCAAATGCACCAAGCAAAAGCCCAATGCTAAAATAGGAATATCCGCTATTCTTCAGGAGTGGGGTTAGGACAAATGAAGTATAACCCATTGCAATGCCCACCAAAATCATTGGTATGAGTTTCAAATAATCAAGGGTGCCCTCCTTCAATATTTTTCTTTCATTCATTTCTACAGGCGCTATCAGGAATCCCAAAATGGAACTGATTGCAACAATCAGGTAGATAAACCTGTATCCTCCGTACTGAATGATTGTGCCTGAGAATATTGGAAAAAGGCCCGATGGAATGGCCCAAGCAGCTGAGTATTTTTCAGCCCTTCCATCGCCGCTCATGAGTCCTGTCTCTATCTCAGCAGCTATCCACCACATGCTCTGAAATAATCCGGATATGGCAATTAGCAGAATATAAACATAAAGATTTAGGTCAAATATCAGGAAAATGGCAGAAATCACTGCAAGAACGGCAAATGGAAACTTAAGTGCAAAATTTATATGGGACTTCCGCGATTTTCTGAATAGAAAAGAGATCAGGATAAATGGGAGTGATGTCGAAATCCCTATAATTCCAATATCTTCATATGAAACTCCCAGAAATGCCAGTCTGAGGGAATAAGTAAAACTCAGCCAAAGCCAACTCATGGAGAAGAGAATTGTGCTCACCGTAAAATAATGGTTATTGTCAATATTTCTCCAGAAAAAGCTCATGGGCAAGCCATATCAAACAATTATTAAATTATTATTGAATTACATTCCAATGAAAAGCCAGATCAGGCAACTTTCATGTTTGTAGAATCAAAGTCATATCTTAATTGTGATTTCGCGGTTTATCTCATAAAAGGCAGCGTCAGTTTAGTTTTTATACATATAAGATATTCCCCTTAGGATAATCATGGTAACGAAACCAGCAAGAATGTACTCAAAGATAACTGGCCCTGCATATACAAGAAGGGAATTCATGGGGGGCGTCCCATATCCAAAAATTACAACATTCACACACGGGAACCAGAAAAGAGATTTTCCTGTGGAATTCAAGATGATTGCTAAAGAAAGCTGCCAGATCAGGCACTCAGCTCTGGAAGCTGCGAGAATTTCAATAAACAGGAAACTCAGTGAAAGCCTTGGAATAGAGAACTTCTATTTCCAGATTAGGCCATATCCTCATCATGTCATACGTGAACATAAAATGGCTACTGGCGCTGGTGCTGATAGAATTTCAAGCGGAATGAGAGGGGCATTCGGAAAACCGGTAGGGACTGCTGCAAGAGTCAGCTCTGGCGACATAGTTATTTTGGCAAGAGTCACAGCAGAAGGGGCGAAGGCAATGAAGGAAGCTCTCCACAAGGCATCCATTAAACTACCGACACCATGCACCATTGAACTCTCAAAGGGAAAGGATATTGCCGGTAAAATAGGCATCTGAATCTCTTTATTTTTTTTTTCAATACGCCTTTTTTCCAATTTTCCGGAAATATGGGTTCTGAACCAATTACCGATTTAAGTTTTTTAAGTTTCAACAGAAGTGCAATTTGCGTTCAAAATCATAGAGTACGATTAATATACATTGGAGTTATAAACCGATGCATTGCGAGGGTTACTGAGCATGGCCAAAGGTGCAGGACTTAAGATTCTGTCTCGAAGGAGTTCGTGGGTTCGAATCCCATCCCTCGCATTTTCACTTTTTCCTTAAAATTGTGGAATATTATAGGGAAGTCGTTTCTTCAAATATATTTAACTCAGTTTTCATGTTAATACAATTGTAAAGTAGAAAAAAAATAGACAGGCAAATACTATTAATGATTAACCGCTAAAAATTTTATATAGATTAAGTATACAGTAATGACAACAGGAAATTTGTAACTAACGGTGAGAGAATGCAGGAAAAAAATTTGGAAACTTATGCGCTTTACACATCTCTGTGGAGAAACACTACTTCAATATACAAAATTCTCCACAAAATGCTTGAACATGAATTAATAATAAGAAATTCAAGCATTCTTGAATACAGAATTTTAAAAATCATAGACGAGGTTCAAACGATTACCATGGCGCAGATTGCAGAAAGAAATTACGTTACCCAGGCTTGGATAACCGGTATGATAGATAAAATGGAAAACAAGAATCTGGTGAAAAGAAACAGGTCAGAGGAAGATAGAAGGGTAATATATATTGAAATTACAGAATCAGGCAAGGCATTGCTTTTAGATTTGAAGGCAGTAATCGATAAGACACTTTATGAAAACTTTTCATTCATAGATCTTAAAGAAATGGATCATCTCAATACGCTTCTTGGTTCTATAAATGACAACCTGATCAAAAACAATGCGAAAATAGCTAGCGATTTGCAATGAAATGGTAGAGTCCGAAAGCTATGAGGGCTACAAGCCCAAATACAACTTTCACTTTTCCTTTGCCTATGGAGCTTATTTTTGAACTTTCCACCCCACATGATATTACGGGCATAGATTCAAAGCGCATACCAACTCATAAATTTTTGGGAGTCGATTGAGTTATCAATTGTGATATCAATCAAAAATAATAAATTCTAAGTAAACATACACTGCCATCGCTCCGGTAGTGTAGCCAGGCCAAGCATAAGAGGCTCTCAATCTCTCGACTCGGGTTCAAATCCCGACCGGAGCATGGTTATAAAAATCAAAGTCCCTGTCTTCTGAACGACCTTTTTTCCATCATCTGCTTAAATAGTCACAGATCGCTCTATATTTTAACGGCAACATTCCTGCCTGAATAGATCATCTTTTTGAAATCCTTAATTTGAAAGAGTAAAATCAGACATCTTTATATCCACTGTACAACTTTGATTAAGTGGCAAGAAAGATCACAGCTAATCTGTACATGACGCTGGATGGTTATGGAGAATTCCCCAAATATCCCGGCTGGGATTATGTTTCGGAAGAGCCGGATGAATTCTGGAATGAGTTGTGGATTAGCCAGTATGATTCTGTTGATACGATAATTTTTGGGCGTGGATCCTTCGAAGGGCATGAAGAAGTTCACTCTATTTCAAAAAGAAAACCTACCGATCCATACTATATGTTCGATTATTCACGCTTCCTTGAGAAATGTCAGAAAATAGTCATAAGCCACAGCCTCAAGAAGGTGGAGTGGGCAAATTCAAGGATAGTTGAAGGAGATTTAACAGAACTTATCAGGAATATCCGAAATGAACCGGGAAAGGACATAATTGTGGAAGGGGGCCCGTCCCTTGTACATGAATTCATTCAACGCGGACTGATAGATGAATACAGGATACTCGTGATGCCAGTAATAATTGGAAAGGGACACAACTATTGGGGCACAATGGCTAATCAGCAGACGCTCAAACTCATTTCTGCAAAGACAATGAAATATGGGGAATTATGCCTTCGTTTCGAATGTGTTCATGACTTCAATGCTTCGAAATGATTCCTGCAGATAAATATGGTGTCAACATGCATAAATCAGATTGAAGGGGAAATTTCAAAAAAGATTGACAATCAGTCCAATCAGAAATCCAGAAAAGATACCAATGTAGATGCTGCCCTTCAAACTCTTTTCATAGTCCCTGAAAATTATGGCCCCCATTGCAATGATTATGTACAGAATGGAGCCAATGGCAAGGCCATCGAAAATCAGATCAAAATTTACTGAATTGAAATAGTAACCCAAGGAGCCTCCAATAATGGTGGGCAAACCACCAATAAGGAAGAGTAGAGGCACAAAACTCTTCACATTTGATTTATCACCAAAGAAAGGGACCCCTATGGGGAATCCTTCGGTAATGTTCTGTATGACGAAGCCTGTAAAAATAACCAGTGCAATTCCGCTGAAACCAATGAGGTTTGCAACTGAACCGAATACGAGGCCCTCAGTGAGGTTCTGAAGGCCAATTCCTATGGAAATCATCAGGGAAATGTGTACGGGTTTCAACTCCGCCTTCGATCTGAATTCAAAAGCGTAGAGCATGAAGAATCCTACAAATAGAGACGTAGTAAAAAGAATGTCATAAGCTAAATTCGTCCCATATCCGTAAAGCGTTTTGTCATAAAGGATAAGTGTCACATCGGAAAATATGTCACTTATAAGGAAAATGAGTATTCCCATTGCTATTGCTGTCAGAAACAAAGATGCCTTTCTGTTCAGTTTCTGCATCAGAATGAATGGATAAGACAGAAATATGGATAGGCCAATTATTGCAGACAGCACTATCTCCGTTAAAAAGTTCACAGGGATAATTTACAGAATTGATTAATACGTTTCTGTCTAAATTCATGAACCATCAGCAATTTTGATAAACAAACTACATTCTGTGATTGAAATTTATTCGTAAATGCATCATTCTGTAAACAAATTCTGAGACCGAATCATAATTATTTGCATAGAATCTGAAAAATTATCAGTGAGAAAATATTGGGGACATCTGCCAGATTATGGGAGTATTCCCGGAAAAAATAAAGGTATAAGATCAGCACTCCCGCATCCTTGAAAACTATTTTAACATCGATAACATACGGTGAACAATGAAAAATATCGACATCAACATAACAGTTGGTGGCCCCCAGGGTGGAGGTATAGACACATCCTCCAATATGATTAGCAGGGCCTTTGCAGAGTCGGGATATAACGTTTTTGGAGTGAGGGAGTACCATTCAAATATAAAGGGTAGGCATAGTTATACACACGTAAGGATTAAGAAAGAAAGGCCACGATCCCTGAAGTACCCGGTGGATTTTCTTGTTGCTCTGGATCCGGACAGTATCTTCGAGCACCTTGAAGACATTGGAAATGGAACAAAGATCATTTACGATTCAAGCATAGAAAAAGCTGAACTTTCCCAGGCAAGGATGATAATGAGAGATACATCCAAAGCCATAAAGAATGTACTTGACGAGGGGAATTTTCCAAATAATATCGCCGGTGCAGTTCAGTGGATGAAATCAAAAGGCGCAGTGCCACTCGCAATTCCATTCACAGCCATAGTTCAGGAAGCAATTTCAGAAGGAGTACCATCAAGATATTTCAACACTCTCGGAGCAGCACTGACTCTTGCAATGGCCGGAGTGGATCTGCAATACATGGAAAGATCAATCAGGCTTGTATTCGCTGAAAAAGAAGCAATTGCTGAGGAAAATGTCAGGGTAGTCAAGGCAGCTTATGATTACTGCGTCAAGAATTCACTGATGGGTGAAACACTTCCGTACATTGAACATTCAAAGAGATTCCTGCTCACAGGAAATGACGGTGCAGCCATTGGAAAGATGATGGGTGGTCTCAGGATGCAGACATACTATCCCATCACACCTGCAAGCGATGAGAGCACAATAATGGAATCACACAACTACATAAGATGGGTTGAATCCGAAGCATCCAAGATGAAAGATGCAGGCATAGTGGTTGTGCAGTGCGAGGATGAACTTTCAGCAGTCACAATGGCAACAGGTGCAGCCATAACAGGAACCAGATCATCCACTGCAACAAGTGGACCCGGGTTTTCACTGATGGCAGAGGCACTTGGATTTGCAGGCATAAGTGAAATACCCCTTGTGGTTACACTCTATCAGAGAGGGGGCCCGAGCACAGGACTCCCGACAAGAAACGGGCAGTCCGATCTTGACTTTGCAATGCATGCAGGCCATGGAGAATTTCCAAGGATAGTTATGTCTTCAGGAGATGTTGAGGAATGCATATACGACTCAATGAATGCGCTCAACTATGCCCAGAGATACCAGTTGCCCGTAATACACCTCATAGACAAGAATCTTGCAAACACCTCAGATTTTATACCATCCATAGATGAGAAAAAGGTCAGGGTCACAGCACACAAGTTCGAGAAACATGGACTCAACTTCAAGAGATACAATCTCGACACAGACAATGGAATATCAAATCTCGGTGCATTTGGCAAGGACATATTCTGGATGACAGGGGATGAGCACGATGAGCTCGGACATGTCACCGAAGACGGGCCAGTCAGGGACAGGATGATGGAGAAGAGATTCAGGAAGCTTGAAACCGCATATGCGGAAATACCTGCAGATGAAATGGCACAGCTTCATGGAGACAGCAAAGCTGACATCACGTTTATTACATGGGGAAGCCAGAAGGGCCCCATACTTGACGTCATAGACGATCTCAAGAAGGAAGGAATAAGCGCAAATCTACTATATCTCAAGATGTTCACGCCTTTCCCGAAGAAATTCGTGAAGGAAGTCCTTTCAAAATCAAGAATAATCATAGATGTGGAGAGCAACTTCCTCGGGCAGGCCGGAAAAATAGTGACAGCAAACACAGGCATAGAGATGACAAACACCATACTGAAGTATAACGGAAGGCACATGACCGAGGATGAAATACTCAGAGCAGCAAAGGAGATTATAAAAGATAAGAATAAAAATGTACAGAAGGTGTTATCGCATGGTGCATAATTTCAAGACAGATCTCACAATAGACTGGTGCCCCGGATGTGGTGATTTTGGTATAGTTACCGCCATTACGCAGGCACTTACAGAGTTGAACATTGAACCGACAGATGCAGTTGCAGTTTCAGGAATAGGATGCTCCGGAAAAACTCCGCATTACCTCAATCTTGCAGGAGTTCACACGCTTCATGGAAGATCAGTTCCATATGCGACAGGCATCAAGCTTTCGAATCCAAAACTGAAGGTTCTGGTCACAGGCGGAGACGGTGACATGATGGGCATTGGAGCTGGCCATCTCGTTGCAGAGGGCAGAAGGAACAGCGGAGTTGTCATAATGATGTATGATAACGAAGTTTACGGCCTTACCAAGGGACAGGCTGCACCCACAATGCCCTACGGGGAGAAAACAAAGAGCCTTTCAAAACCTAACGTTTTCCACAGGCTGAACCCGATTGCAATTGCCCTTTCAGCAGGTTACAGCATGGTTGCAAGAGGCTTTTCATTTGACATGAAACAGCTGAAGGAAATAATAAAGACTGCACTCAACCATCCGGGATCAACATTCATTGATATACTCCAGCCATGCCCCACATACAACAATGTGAACACAATGGAATGGTACAAGGAGAGAGTCTACAAGCTTGACGCCGATTCATCATGGAACCCTGTGATCACAAAGCAGAATTCAGACAAGGCAGGAACAATATTCGCAAAAGCATTGGAGAAAGCACAGGAATGGGGAGACAAAATACCCACAGGAATATTCTACCAGAATCAGACCATTGAACCATTCACGGAGAGAATCGCAAAGAGCGTACCAAACTACCTTGAGACGGGCCCGGCAGATCTGGTCATTTCAACCGCAGACGGATACACAGTGGTAGATCCAGAGAAAACTTTTGAAGACAAGATTATAGGTTAATCACCTATAACTGTCCCATTAAACTTTTTATTTTCAAGTGCGGATCTTATATTTTCAATATCGTTGCCTGACATTATTTTTATTTTCATTCCAGAACGCATTGCTATGAGAAGAGATACTGAATCCATGAACTGGTTGCTTGCCGCTCCTGTATAACTGGCAAGGGAGAGTTCAAAAGCCTGTTTGTATGAGAGCTTTCCTATCTTTTCTGCATCTTTGTATTTTGCAGGATCCTTTGTGTAGACACCATCCACAGATGTGATATTTATCACTGTGTCGATTCCGGAAATTTCCGCAAGAAGCATTGAAACAGTATCAGTGGTATGGCCGGGTACCGTTCCTCCCATCACGACGCTTTTTTGTGTCCTCAACAGGTGATGGGCCTGTTCTATTGTTTCCGGAATGAGTTTCTGTTCGGATTTCAATGCGGACAGCATGAGCAGGGCATTCATCCTTGTTGCCAGGATTCCTGCATTGTCCATGGTGAAGTTCTCAGATCCGAGTTTCCTCATGGCCTCCACATAAATCCTTGCAGGTTTTCCTCCACCAACGACAATTCCATATTCATCCGGTTTCAGTTCCAGTATCAGTCCTGAGAATGAGTTTAAAAACTGAATGTCTGGGGTGCCCGGGTTAACTATTGATCCGCCTACGGAAATTATGAATTTCTTCATATGGTTCATTCATCAAAGTTAAATAGTATTATAAATTTTCCAGTCATGCCTTCAGATGAGAAGCAACTCAGGAGATATGAATTCAAGAAAGCTCTGGAGGGACTTTCCAATCTCAAGGGCAGAGGCACCGAACTGATATCACTCTATATACCGCCTGAAAGGCAGATATATGATGTTGTGGCATATCTCAGGGAGGAATATTCAACTTCTGCCAATATCAAATCAAAATCTACAAGAAAAAATGTTCTTTCAGCCATAGAATCCATAATGTCAAAGCTCAAGTATTATAAGCAGCCACCGGAAACCGGGCTTGTGTTTTTTGTGGGACATGTTCAGAAACGAGGGGATCAGACAGAAATGTTCAGCCAGATCATAGAACCTCCTGAACCGATCCAGACTTTCATATACAAATGCGATTCACAGTTCTTCACGGAACCTCTCATGGCCCAGCTCAAGGCAAAGGATGTCTATGGGCTGATCGTGATTGACAGGAAGGAGGCAACCATCGGTTTCCTCAACGGCACCAATATATCTGTGGTAACCAATGAGCAGTCACTTGTTCCAAGCAAGCATCATCAGGGAGGACAATCCTCGCGAAGGTATGAAAGGCTCATTGAGATAGCCGCAAACGATTATTTCAAGAAGATCGGGGAGATAATCAACAACACCTACATGCCCATAATAAGGGATATGAAAGGTGTATTCATTGGGGGGCCCGGGGCTACCAAGAACTTCTTTTTCGAGAATGATTACATGTTCAACGATATAAAGAGGAAGGTCGTGGATCTATATGATGTGGGTTATACAGATGAATCCGGCTTGAGGGAACTGGTGGAGAAGGCTGCAGAATCCATGAAGGATATGGAGATTGCCAGGGAGAAGGACATCGTGAACAGGTTCATGAGGGAGGTCAGGAAGGGTGACGAGGGGCTTGCAGTTTACGGGGAAAAGGAAGTCCAGGAATCGCTCGATAGAAAATCAGTGGACATTCTCATACTTTCTGAAGGAATCAGGAAAACAAAATATTACTATATCTGTCCATCGTGCCAGAACTCTGCAGAATTCGGCGAAAGGCCGGAAGACAACACATGCCCTAAATGCGGTGCAGGGATGGAACTTGATCATGAGGATGATCTTGTGAGGAAATTATTCACAATGGCAGAGGAAAGTGGTGCAAGGGTTGAAATGATCGGTGAGGACAGCGACGAGGGAAAACTCCTGAAAAAAGCCTTTGGGGGAATAGCCGGAATACTGAGATATGTACCGCAGAAAGCGGCCAGATCATTTTGAATTCCTTATTCTTGACGTATCCATAACTATGTAATCCTTCCCTGCAGTGAGGTAGCTGAAAGGTATAATGTACCTTCCATTCTGATCCTTTTTAAGGGACTGGAATTTTGCATCCTTCGGAATGGTCAGAACATCAGTCATCTTGCCTGTTTCACTGTCAAAAGTAATATCGTCTATAAGCCCAATAATCGTACCATCGGAGGTTCCTATGGTTGTTCCCCTTATCTTGTTGAATCGCAATTTCATATTTATGTAATGTAATTAAGCATAAAAAATTAATCAGTAGCCACTTTTTACGTTCATGGTCAATTCCTGCTTCACAGATTTCCAACATGTTGTGGGAAACCTGCGGGATACTCTCCAGGATACATTCAATGAATATTCAGGTTCCTGGGAGATCTGAATGCTTTTGAATGAATATGCCTCACTTTGACTGTTTAATATTTATAAAATATAATAAAATAAATAAGTTTTCTGATATGAAAAAATTGTTGAAGATCAGTTGTAGAGGCCCATTTCCTCTACCTGTTTCTTCCTCTCCTTAACGCTCTTTCCCATATTCTGGGAGAGGTTCTCATAGAATTTCACCACGTCTGCGTCCACTGATGGCTTGATGGATTTCATGGCATCCATGAAGTTTGTCTGCGACACAGTTGTTGCATCAGGATTTGCCCTGTATGCCATCATTCCTGCCTCCCTGCAGAGGTTCTCGAGATCAGCTCCAACGTATCCGTCAGTCATTTCTGAAATTTTCTCAAGATCTGTGCCTCGTTCAAGTGGCATGCTTCTTGTGTGCACTTCAAGAATCTTCAGCCTTGTCTCTTTGTCTGGCGGAGGAATGTATATCATCTTGTCAAATCTTCCTGCTCTGATCAGTGCATTGTCCAGTATGTCGGGCCTGTTCGTTGCTCCTATGACCACAACGCCCTGCAGTACTTCAACACCATCAAGGGATGTCAGAAGCTGGTTCACGATTCTTTCTGTCACGCCAGAGTCCCCATATCCCCCTCTCTTTGGAGCAATTGAGTCAATTTCATCAAGGAACACGATGGTCGGGGCCACCTGTTTTGCCTTTTTGAATATTTCCCTGACTGCTTTTTCGCTCTCTCCGACCCATTTGCTCAGCACCTCAGGCCCCTTCACAGAAATGAAGTTTGCATTGCTCTCGTTTGCTACAGCCTTTGCAAGGAGCGTCTTTCCTGAGCCCGGGGGGCCATAGAGCAGGAATCCTTTGGGTGATCTTATTCCAAACCTCTTGAAAACGTCAGGCTTGAGAAGTGGAAGTTCCACGCTCTCCCTGAGTTCCCTCTTCACATCGTCCATTCCGCCTATATCTGTCCAGTGAATATCAGGAATCTCTGCCATAACCTCTCTCATGGAGCTTGGTTCTATGGCCTTCAGGGCCTCCCTGAAATCCTCCTCATTCACTGCCATCTTTTCCAGTATTTCGGTAGGTATGGGCTTGTCCAGATCTATCTCCGGCAGGTATCTCCTCAAAGCATTCATTGCAGATTCCCTTGCAAGTGCTGCAAGATCGGCACCAACAAATCCATAGGTCAGATCTGCGATTTCTTCTATGAATTTTGCTCTTTTATCCTCATCCATGCTGAAAGGCATTGCCCTTGTATGTATGAGAAGTATCTCCCTTCTCCCTTTCTTGTCCGGAACACCTATATTGATTTCCCTGTCAAACCTGCCCGGTCTTCTAAGGGCAGGATCGACTGCATCAATCCTGTTCGTTGCACCAATGACAATCACATGGCCTCTTTCCTTCAGACCATCCATGAGTGTGAGCAGCTGGGCCACCACCCTCCTTTCAACCTCTCCCTGCACCTCTTCTCTCTTGGGTGCTATGGAGTCTATCTCATCTATGAATATGATTGAAGGCTCCTTCTCTTCTGCATTGGTGAATATTTCCCTGAGTTTCTGCTCACTCTGACCGTAATATTTGTTCATTATCTCCGGACCATTGATTGGGAAGAAATTGGCCCCTGATTCATTAGCAACAGCCCTTGCTATGAGTGTCTTTCCCGTTCCCGGGGGCCCGTAAAGGAGAACTCCCTTTGGGGGCCTGATGCCAAGCCTCTCGAAGAGTTCCGGATGTTTCAGCGGAAGTTCTATGATCTCCCTAACCTTGCTCAACTGGTCGGTGAGGCCCCCTATGTCTTCATAACTGATCCTTGAAACATCTTCAAGCATCTCTGAAGCTGCCTCATCCTTTATCTCTATTTTTGTGATCTCTCCAATTTCAACCGGAACTTTTGGCGGTACAGTCTTTATAACTTTGAAAAGAAGCCCAGAATGCCCCACAAGAGTGAGTCCAGGCACGCTGATGTTGTCCTGCTCTATCATGGGCCTCTTCAGGAGTGTTTTCTGCACAAAATCATCAATTCCCTCTCCGAATTTCAACTTCTGGTCTTTCCTTATGATTGGGGCAAGTATGACTTTGCTTGCAACCTCTATTGCAACCTTCTTTACCTTGACTTTGTCACCGATGGAACATCCGCAGTTGTTTCTCATAACACTATCAATTCTGACAATCTGCTTTCCCTCATCTTCCGGCCTTGCCCGAAACACTCTTCCGACGGTTTTCTTGGAGGATTTTTCAATTTCCACCACGTCGCCTATCTCAACGTCAAGTGATATCCTTGATTCTTCGTCGAGCCTGACCCTCGACATACCCGGGTCAGTTGCATTCGCTTCAGCAACTCTAAGCAATACTCCATCTCCAAACGAATGTGACATGATCCTTAAAACGCATTGTAGTATATAACCATAAAGGCAAATTTAAGTCAACTTTTGTGCTACTTTCAGGGAATTTTTCTATGAAATGACGCTATAAAAAACATACATATTAAAGTTAGAATCAATTTTATTAAATTAATGCCCGTTTCGATATGCTTGTTCCAATGATTATATTATTATCCATATAGTTAATGTGGTTTTAATGATCATTATAACGGGAATGCCCGGTTCCGGCAAGGATGAATTCATCAGGGTTGCAAGAGCCATGGGTTGGACAGATTATCATATGGGCGATACTGTAAGAAAATACGCCAATGAGAGCAATGTCGAAAACACGGACAGTGCAATTGGTGCCTTTGCCAATAAAGAAAGAAAGGAACATGGAATGGGCATATGGGCAAAGAGGATCATACTTGATATTAAGGATCAGAAGAAAATCATAGTTGATGGAATAAGAAATATAGAAGAATTCAATAGCTTCAAGGAATCATTTCCCGATCTCGTGATGGTAGCGGTACACACTGACAGGGAAGAAAGGCTCAAGAGAATTGTAAAGAGGCACAGGCCTGATGACATAAAGAACATGGGTGAACTTGTGGGCAGGGATGACAGGGAGCTGTCATGGGGCATAGGAAACGCCATTTCGCTGTCTGACTATATGATTGTCAACGATTCAACACTTGAAATCTTCAAGGAAAATGTCAAACAACTTCTGATACGGATTGAGAAAGAACATTCAAGTGTCTGATCAGTGAGCAGACATGTAATTTCTGACGCTGGTGAAAAAGAGCTTTCCGAATGGAACCATCCCGTTCTTCCTTCCTTCAGGCGATATCTGATAATCGTAAAATATTCTTTCGGGGTGCGGCATAAGCCCGATGACATTCATGAATTCACCCGTGATTCCCGCTATATCTCCAACGGACCCGTTCGGATTCCATGGGTATGTAACCTTTCCACCGTTTGGATTCTCATAAGTAAACACAATACGATGATTTTTTTCCAGATCTTTCAGTGATGTCTCATGAAGGAATTTCAATCTTCCTTCCTTGTGCGCAACCGGCACTTCAAAAAGTGTATTTTCCGGGATTCCTGAAAGCATTTTGTTGCCACCATGGTATCTTAAGTAAATGGTTCTGCATTCAAATCTTCCGCTTTCATTGACATCGAGAACCATGTCCTTTTTTCCATGGGCACTGCTTATGATGCCTGTTTCAGTAAGAATTTGAAATCCATTGCATGGCCCAATTATTGGAACACCATTCTCAGCCAGTTTCTGCAATGTTTTTCCGGCTGCAGCCTTCAACCTCAGAGCGAATATGGCCCCTGCCCTTACATAATCTCCCGCAGAAAATCCTCCGGGAATAAATATTGCGTTAAAATCCTCAAGTTTTGTCTTTTTATGTTCCAATTCATAAATATGGACATAGACAGGTTCGACGCCAACTTCTTTGAAGGAACGATATGCCTCAGCCTCGTTATTTGTACCTTCCATCCTGAGTATGGCGGCTCTTAAGGTATCCCTTCCCAATTTGTTTCACTGTCCGCCGCGTCTCTCTTTTGCTTTCATTCTGAGGCCTGTATAGCCGCATTTTCTGCATCTTTCTGCTTTAAGAGAGTTTCTGGCGTCGCATCTCATGCAAATTTTCTTATTGAGTCTTCTTTCAATGGATTCTGCAAATGGCATAGCTTTAATCGTCCCTTAATATCTTGTGCCTATAAATTCTTTCTTAATGTGTGTTGAAATACCCATTAAGCGTGATACTGAAATGACTTTTCCTGCAATATGGCATTTACAACCTGTTCAGGTGTCTTGAAGTCGGTATATAACAGATAACCTGTTTCAGGGTTTGAATCCATAAATTCTCTGAGCACTACAATGCATCTGTTTCCCATTTTGTTTGATCTGTTCTCATCCCTCAACATCAGGGTTTTTTCATCTGAAAGTAGAATGACATACTTCAGCATGTCACACGCTATAAAGCGGTGAAGTTTTTCTATGTCTTTGGGGAAAGCAACAGCATCTATGACAACATCAAATCCAGAATGAATAAAATTGGTTGTAAGCGATGAGACATTATCCCACAACAGGTTTAGTTGAAATTCGCTCTTCCATGGTGGCAAATGCCCTCCAACAGTCATGTGATAAATTTCATCAGCATGGATCAGGGCCGATGAGCTTAGGGATTCAGAAAGCAACTGCGATACGGTAGATTTTCCTACTGCAGGTGGCCCTGATATGACATAAACCGTACTCATTTCTGAAGGAGCAGTATAATCTTAATAAAATTTTCCTGAAGTATTCATTCAGGAATATCCTGCCTTATGTAATGAAAATCAGATAATCCTCGGAACGATTATCTCTATCATTATCATTGTGAACACGAATGTTGTGGCAAGAGAAAGTATTTTGGCAAGCGTCTTTTCATTCCTGAGGAATTTAAGCGATTCATGCCTTGAACCGATTATGAGTGTATCCCTGAAAAACTGTGCACCGTCAAATATGGCAAGAGGAAGTGCATTGGTTATGGCAAGCAGTATGTTTACCCAGAAGAACCAGTAAAGCATGTTTGCAAGGGGCCAGAAGAAGGAGCCGCCGAAGGGTACTGTGTAAAGGGATGCAAAGCTTGAAGGGACGGGGTTGAGTCCTTCCAGAGGAAGTGCAATAGATTGCAGAAATCCCGTAAAGCCTGACTGATATGCAAAGTCGCCGAAAATTATTGATTTCATGTAACTCATGGGAATAATTCCAAGTCCGGAATAGACCACATTCACACCGAGAAAACTTTCATTTTTCTGTGTGTTGTTTGCAGCAGACGGATCATATTTTTCATAATAGCTGTAAACAGAGGCAGTCTTGAAATGGTACGTATGGTACACGCCATGGTGAATGGAACTGTTGGGACTGAACACTTCAGTGACCATCGTTATATTGGTTCCGGGAGAAATTGAATCGAGTTCAGAGGAGAGTCCTGCATCATTGAACACAGTCACATTTTGAATGGAGATTATGTAGCTTCCGTTCTGCACATGTGAGATTGCTGCTGGAAAGCCCTGAAGAGTGGCTTCAACAGTGATGCCCGCAGGAGTCGTGTAATTGCGATATCCATGCCCATCGTATATGGTTACATTGATCGGTGTTCCCGGAACAGCGTTTATTTCGGAACTGATGTTATTGACGCTGTTTCCATGCAGATTTCCAATGGAAGTCACCTCATATCCCGATATGGATGAGTTATAGAGGGGTGTTCCCGGAAATACGGTGTCCAAATAGGCTCCCGGTTCTGTTTGAACTGCTGCATGGGATAGTGCAAGGCTGAAAATAAGGAATGCAAATATGGCTATGACAAAATTCACCGCTATTCCGGCAGCAACGATTCTTCTTCTGATCACAGGATCAACTTCAGTTATCTGCTTCTCCTCAGGTTCTACAAATGCACCGAGAGGCACAATGAAGAATATCACTCCGACTGATGTGACATCTATGTCATGTTTCCTTGCAACTATGCCGTGAAACATTTCATGTATGATAACGGAAAGGGAGAATGCAACTATTCCGTATGTAATGGGTATTTCCGGGTTGATTCCAGGCAATGCGAGATATTCATTGAGTGGCAGGGCCTGTTTTATTGAAAAGGAAAGTATTGCTCCAAGAACCAGCAGAAATGTCCCCAAAATAATAAGAACATATACAATTGGTATGGAGAGACGGGAGAATAATTTTGAATCAGAGACTTTTGCAAGTCTGGTCAATATATTCCTGTTCTTCTTGATTTTAACAAGAAGAAGAATACCGTACATAAGTTGAAAATGCTGGCTTTTTTTTATGAATGGGCTGAGTATTGACATTGCAAATACCCATCCAAACAGGAGTATCAGGACCAGTAATATATATGACATATAGCGGCTCTCATATCAATGATTCCTTAAATTACTTTTTGCAAAATCCCTCTTTTTCATGAAGCATTACAATCGGAAAACATTTTATACTACTAATTAATTACATGTTGTCAACTAATGGTTGACAAGAGGTATATAACATGGTAAAAAGAAAAAATGAAAGAGACTGGGACGACGAATTTTTCGATGATATGTTCGGCGACTTTGGATTCGACTTCGACAAGATAAATGAAAGAATCAGGAAAATGATGGAGAGAATGGTAAAGGATACACCAGAAGGCGGAATGTTCAATCCATTCATGTATGGATTCACCTACAAGGTTGGCCCTGATGGCAAGCCATCATTCCAGGAATTCGGAAACGTTCCGCAGAAATCATCTATTGGATATAAGCCCCAGGACAAGGACGTCAGGGAGCCTGTTGTCGATGTCAACTATGATGACAACAACGCCTATGTGACAGTGGAACTTCCCGGGGTGGCAAAGGAAGACATTGAACTTTCCGTGTCAGAGACGGGCATAAGCATAGAAGTCAACACTGAAAAGAGAAAATACTACAAGTACATTGATCTTGAGCGGGAAATAAAGGCAGAGACAGCAAAAGCAAAGTTCTCGAACGGAATTCTCGATATGACCATAGAACTTAACAACGGCAGGAAAGAAAAGGGAAAGAGCGTGAAGATAGAGTAATAATATGGTCACTATAGATGAAATACTTTCAGTGCTTGAGAATGGGACCAGGAGATCGATCCTCAGGCAGTTGCTCCTGGATTCCACATATCCCCTTGAAATGAGCAGGGCACTTGGCATTTCCCAGCAGGCAATAAATAAACATCTGGAAGTGCTGGAGAAATCCAATATGATTATTTTTTCAGGAAGCACTTCCAACAGTTTTGGCCCGCCAAGGAAGATATACTCACCCACAGGATTCTCGACAATTGTGATCGATTACACTCCGGGATTTCTCGAGGTTAACCACTATTCCCTCAAGGATCTTGGGAAGGATGATCATGAAATCGATGATATATCCATGGATAAGCTCCATGAAATCAACGGCAAGCTGGATAGAATCATGGAAGAGAGGAAAAAACTCGTGGAGGAAAAAAATGTCATTCTGAAGGGGATGAGGTCATACATCAACGAAAACATACATGATGAACTCATCCGGGCCATTCTCATAGAGTATATTGAGACACTCAGCATCAAAAAAGTAGCTGAAAGGTTCAGGATAGATGAAAACACTGTGTCTGTGATCGTTTCAAGATATATTCTCTAATTTTTTATCAGCCTAACAAAATTTCTTGTCAGAGATGCATGAATTCTCTGTTTCAATATTTTATCCACTGTGAAGTAATTCTTGAAAAATTCAAGATTTTCAGGATTATCTGTCACTATGCATGCTCTTGATCCGGATTCTAAAACCTCATTCATTGCCTTCGCACACTGCGTATAGAATATTTCCTGCGAGGTGCTGATATGGGAATTTCTTCCGTAAGGGAAATCAGTTATTATTCCGTCATATTTTTCATATTTCTCTATTTTCAGGAAATCTGTCTTTGTGATATTGAAATCCTTAATGCCATAGAATTTCAGGTTCACGGATGCACCCATTGCCATCTGCGGGAGTATGTCTATTCCAGAAACCTGATATCCTTTCACGCCAGCTTCAATCAATATCCCGCCACTTCCACAGAAAGGATCCAGAAGCCTTGATCCCTTCCTGAAATACCCCATGTTCACGAGAAATGCAGCAAATTGCGGATCCATGGATATTGGAGTGAAATATGGTCTCATGGGGGCCCTTCTCTCGTTATTCTTTTTATCTTTCTTTACACGCTCCAGTGTCACATACCATGATTCAACATGGAAGATCAGAAGGACAAAATCGTTGTCGCTAAACGACACTCTCCCCTTTGCTTTCACCTGGTCGCCTATAATCCTTTCGTGTTCTGTCCCATGGCATCCACCATGGTCAATTACACGAATGTAGAATTTTCCTTCTGGAAGGGAAATGTTCCTTATATCTTCCAGGTTTTCGAAAATGCCGATTATCTTGCCGTATCTTCGCACGAATGCAAGTTCATTCACTGATTCTTCTGTGCAATCTGATTTAAAGAATCTGTCACTTAATTTTTTAAAGGAAAAATTATATTTTTTGGTTATGGTTGATTCTATATCTTCACTGGAAAATTCAGGTATGCCGCCATGCTGCTCAATGATGTAGGCATCCTTCTGCCCCAGATCTATCACTTTCAGTTTGCCTTCTGGCTGTCGCTCTCTATGTATGTATCCTTCTTCAATTCCCTGTTCAGCTCTGTTGAAAGACCCTCAAAGACCTTGCTCAGCCTTTTGATGGATCTTTTAACTGCAGCCTGGGGTTTACCAGATTTTACCTTGACATAAACTCTCGGGTTGTCAATTACCGGATGTTTTATGAAATACCTTGACTCAGTAACCTGCTCATCTTTGAGTATTTCCTCTACCAGCGGCCTGAGCAAAGTGTTATCATAATTCATAATTTCGAAAGTTATTGAATCTTTTTGTTTATCAACAATATTGATCTTGCTTTCCATGCATGGGTAATTAAATACGATTTATTAAAAATTAGCTTTTTGAGTTTTCCTGTATCTTATCAATTGAGATATAAACTTGTGAATAAACACACCTTTTGATTTAATTTTTCCACTGAACTTTTATCAGATCCTAAATTCAAAGTATCGGAATTCATCCCCGGAATCCTACCCTTTCAGCATTTTTTCCGCTCTTTCAAGAAGCACTATGACCTCTTCAGTTGATGTCTGGGAAAAATCCGTATAGTACTCTCCCACAGTGAAAAGATCAGGAGCACTGTATAAGCACACAACTTCGTCTGCAAGTTTTTGTATCTCAGCGAGGGTTGATTCCGGTGCAACGGGAACTGCCACCACTATCTTCTTCTGTGATATTGATCTCAGCCATCTGATTGCTATCTTGACTGTGGCCCCGGTAGCAATTCCATCGTCTACGATGATTGCAGTGGCTTCAGGGTCTTTCAGCACCTCTCTTCCTCTCCGTAATTTTTGCTGAAGGAGCAGTATTTCTTTTTCTTTTGCTATAATAAGTGGCTGTAAATTCACCATACTGTAGCCCAGTGAACTCATAAGGTTTCTATTGAAGTGCAGAAGGGGAGGATCATTCTCGCATATTGCACCAAGAGCAAGTTCTTCGTCTTCTGGTGCGCCTATTTTCTTCACTATGATGACATCAAGAGGTTTGTTTAATGCACGCGCTATCTGGAAAGCGACAGGAACTCCACCTCTTGGGAGTCCATATACAATGCATCTTTCATGTTGGTGCTGAAGCATGAGTTTTACAAGTTTTTTTCCTGCATCCACTCTATCTCTGAACACATACACTCATCCCGTGGGCCTATACTTACTTTGCCTGATGTATGATCATTAAACCAGATCAGGAAAGAAGGCACACTGCTTTGACTTCACCAGAGTCATAGCATTCTTAAATTCGGTATTGTATCATCATAAACTTTAGCAGAGACGTCATGAAAATAATCGAAAACCCAGTTAAAAAAGGTGTAATGCGTTATAAATTCATGAAAAATAAGGCATAAGAAGGAAATTGCAAAGCTTTCAGGATATTTGTTCAGCAGAGCATTGAAATAGAAACATTTAATTTCATACGATTAATGACCGTCAAGTTTACAAGACACACTCATAGAGGGATTAAATGGCTGGAGAAAGAGGACAGAAAAGAACAAGAGATAAGTGGAAAGAGAAGAAATGGTACACAATACTTGCACCAAATCAGCTTGGTGGAAAAGAGATAGGAATGACTCCCGGTTCCAGCCCTGAAGAAATAAAGGGGAGAACAATTGAAATTCCCACATCTGATTTTACAGGCAACTTTAAAAAATCAAATTCAAAGCTTCATTTCAAGATTGCTGAATGCACCGGACTTAAGTGCAGCACAATATTCATGGGCCATTCTGTCAATGATGATTATATAAGAAGAATGGTAAGAAGAAGAAAGGAAAAGCTTGAACTTGTAATCAAGGTAAAAACCGTTGATGAATATACATTCGTTTTGAAGGTCGTTGCAATCACAGATGGAAAGATAACTGCTGCAAAAAGAGTGGAACTCAGAAAGGCCATATGGGATCTCATAGAAACAAAGACAAAGAACATAGACTACTTTGAGCTTGCAAGGTATATAATGGATGAACAGTCTGTAAACGATATACTTTCCGGTGTGAAGGAGGTTTACCCCCTTAAGAAATTTGAGTTCAGGAAATCCGAACTCGTAGACATGGGTCAGACATACAACTTTTCCGTGCCTGAGACAATAACTCAGGACGGAAGCGACGCTGAACCCAAATAAACATTTTTGCCGGGGTGGCTTAGCTGGTGGAGCGCCGGACTCATATGTTATTCAATAACTGAGAAATCCGGAGGTCTCGGGTTCGACCCCCGATCCCGGCATCCAGAAAAACGTGTTTCTACAATCCTTTGAGACTTTCAGGATCATCAAGTTCCATTATGTATCCCTGATCAAATACTGGATTCAGGTGGTGTTTCAGGAATTCAGGTATTTCAGAAATATAACCGTATATCAGTGAATATCCGTCACCCTTGAATGAAAAGTCCTTTTTCACATTAGACATAATGCAGTGGTTATTCTCCCTGACAAAGGTACCATATTCATTTTCAGTCACAGGAAATTTTATCCGGGGGGCATCATTTGCAACGTAGAAACTCCAGTAATCGGCAATAAAGCCTTCAGCTGTTTTTTCTTCAACAGTTCCGGAATCCATTATTTCCGGGTATCCTTCAAAAGTGCATACAGCCTGTGCAATTCCGAATCCAAGTTTTCTGACAAGATTAAGCGATTTTTCATTTTTATAGTGAATGAGGCACCTCGCCTTTTTTCCTCCACTTTTCTTTATTGTTTCAACGGTCAGTGCAAGACCCATACCCTTTCTCCTTTCATCGGGATGAATCCTGAGGGCTCCCAGCCAAACTGAATTATCTGGAAGAATGAGCCAGTTCAGGAAACCAAGTATTCTTTCATTTTCACAATATACATTGACCTTTCCATGATTCAAGAATTCTCTTCCAATTGAATTAATGTAATCGATGTAGCCAGCGATCCTTGATATCTCGCTTATTTGTTCCCAATCTGAAAGTTTTGCCTCTCTGATCATACTATAGTTTAAATTGTTTCACTCTATTTATTGATAACGTTATAATATGTTTCATTTACGTTCAGAATTTTCGTTTTTCAGGTCAATATTATTATTTTTGAAAAATTATTGTATCGAACTTAATTTTAACATTTGTGGACAGTTTTACCGTGACAAGAAAACAATTTAAGCAGATATTGGTTGTTATAGCAATTGGATTTATGGGCACATTTTTCGCTGTTGCAGGCACAATCTTTGTTTCCACACTGCAATAGCAGTCGCAGCAATTGGATCGATGATAATTATATTGAGAAAGTGAAACTTTCAGGACTTTTTCTTTATTTATGTTGAATCTTTACAAAATTATTATTTCACCACCGAAAACACACTTATTGTTTCCGTATTCTGGACGCCATCAATAATTCTGAGTTTGTCAAGGACAAAATTCCCAACATCTTCAGAATTTTTTGCCCTGATTTTCACAAGAATATCCCACTGCCCCGCAATAATATAGATCTCATCAACTTCCTGAAATTCGGATATGGTTTTTGCAAGATCCCTCTGGGATAATTTTCCCGTGTTTCTGAAGGAAACAAATATGAATGCGACTACCGGAAGACCTATTGAATTATAATCCGGGATGACTGTGAATTTCTTTATCACCCCACGTTCTACAAGCCCTTTTATTCTTTCATATACTGTTATTCTCGGGATTCCAAGCTCTCTTGAAATATCTGCAATCTTTTCCCTGCTGTTTATGGTAAGGCATCTCAAAATTTCCGCATCTTTTTTATCCATGGATACAGATGTCAACTTTAGATAAAAATTTTGACATTTAGTTATAATCTAAATAATGAAAGTTACTTTATGACATAATGTCAACATTTATCAGATAAGAATGATATACACAAATTATATCATATGGGTATGGAAAGCTATAAGGAAAAAAACATAGTTGAATCCACAATAAAGCATCTCGAAAGCGAACCTGTAGCAATCGCAATGAGGATCAACACAACTGTGAGGGCTTCAATGTCAAAGAAATTGAGATGGATGGGTTTCATGGAAATACCTCCTGTGATATATTCAATGGTAACAGATCCATTGAACCATCCGGTTTATGATCCAAGATTCATGTATGAGGGAACGGAATATGCCCTCACAAAGAGCATGATATTCCATAAACAGATTCTTGTCAAAAAGTTTCCAAAAATATACACATTTTCACCAAACGTCAGACTGGAGAAACCCGATAAGAAAAAAACAGGAAGGCATCTTCTGGAATTCACGCAACTTGACCTTGAGGTCAGGGATGCAAGCAGGGAGGATGTAATGGATATTGCAGA
>JAKAPZ010000046.1 GCA_021822985.1 Thermoplasmata archaeon
TGTCAATTGTTAAGTTCAGCCCATTCAGTGCATAATTATCTGCATATTTTTTGTACAGATCCCTTATTATTATGGGGCCGGACATGGCAGTTTATTAGCAGAACAGTAAATATACTTTTACCATCACAACGCTTGAGACAGACACAAAAATGATTCTGGGGTAGAACCCTTAACCTTAGAGTTCTCCATTAATGGCATTGATTAAATTAGCGTTATATTGAAGAATATATGGAATAGATAACCAACAGTGAATGTTGCTGCAGCAGCCATCAGTGATAGAAACATTGCCTGAACTGATGTCCTGAGAATCTTCAATCCCATAGTAAGAGCTACTATCATGTTGGTTATGCCCTGGCTGGCTGCCACAAGTATAACTGCTGTAATCAGTCCCTCTACCCTTGGAAGAAACACAAAAGGAACTATTGGTATCACTGCACCCATTACGTATGACATTCCCACGTTAAGGGCTGATCTTTTTGATTCCCCTTTGTACTGATCCATCTTTTTTCCATATCTTATTTTTCTCTCCAATATTGATTTCTTTGTGAGCTCGTTTATTTTATATTCCGATTCTGATTTCTGTGAAAGATATGCACCAAGTGCCATACTGATTGCACCACCTATTCCAACCACAGTTCCTCCAAGTGCAATGTAAAAGTGATTGGATATTATTGCGGATAGTCCTGCCAGTGCTGCAAGTACCTCAACGAGGCCGTCACTCATTCCGTATATGAGATCCCTGTTTTTCTGGATAATTATGTCCTCATCACCAGCTTTTTTTGAGAACACCTCCTCGTGCTCTATCTCGTCCATGATTATTTTCTGCAGCTGGTTAGATATCTCCGGGTTGCTTCTGTTTTCTTCTAGAAATTCATTGTACTGAAGTATTGAATCTATTTCGCTGTGTTCCAGAAGCTTTATGGAAAGATAATTTCCCAAAACCTTTCTTAATAACAGAAGACCTTTTATTCTTCCGAAACTGGGCCTTATTTCATCCACCCTTACACCCGAATTTACCAGGCGCAGTTTCCAGAAATTTGCGTGATTCTTTTCTGTTTCTGAAAGACGTACAAGGGATTTCCTGAATTCATCGTCCCTGACTCTTCTTGAAAGTTTATCATAAAACAGCATATCTGTGAGTTCATTCCTGTAGAAGCCAATTTGATCCTGGGTATTGGGAGATTCTGTCATGTCAAATCCGAATTGACAAAACCGTATAAAACACTATCATTTTTAGTTATACGAAAAACGTAATAACGGTTCGTGTTGCATTCAATAAGATATATATTTCAGGGGCATATTTGTAGATGATAGTTATGATGGAGGAAAAATATTCAAAGAGTAAAGAACAGAATCTTGACAGTATAAAAATAAGAGTAACTCCACCGGGTCCGGAGACCAGGAAGGTTATTGATTCGGACAGTGAATTTCTCGTTACCAGTACTAAATCACTTCCACTTGCAGCAAAAAGAGCCATGGGATCATTCGTGGAGGACATGGATGGAAACGTTTTTCTTGACTTCGCCAGCGGTATCAGTGTGACAAACCTTGGACACATACACCCATATGTAACGGAAAAAGTTCAGGAACAATTACATAAACTCTGGCACTTTGCAGGCACAGACTTTTATTATAAGGAACAGGTGGACGCTGCAAGATCCATATCGTCAATCACACCCGGAACTTTCAAGAAGAAAGTTTTCTTTTCAAACAGCGGGGCCGAAAGTATCGAAGCAGCAATAAAAATCGCCAAAATATTCACAAAAAAGCAGCAGTTCATAAGTTTCATAGGTGGATTCCATGGGAGAACACAGGGTGCCCTCTCCATGACTGCCTCTAAGGCTATTCAGCAGAAAGGTTTCTTCCCAAGTATGCCGGGTGTGGAACATGTCCCATATCCGAATCCATTCAGAAACGCCTTTGGCATTGATGGTTATGAACATCCTGATGAACTGATAAACAGGACCATGGATTTCATAGAGAAATATGTCCTGAAAACATATGCACCACCTGAAAATCTGGCGGCTTTCCTGGTTGAACCTATCCAGGGCGAGGGTGGATACATCATACCACCAATGAACTTCCATAAAGAACTGAGGAAACTTGCTGACGAAAACAATATGCTCGTAATAATGGACGAAGTCCAGAGTGGAATGGGTAGAACCGGGAAATATTTCGCATCTGAACATTTCGGTGTGGAACCGGAAGTAATAACCATTGCCAAAGCGGTTGCATCGGGCATACCAATGGGTGCAGTTGTTATTAATTCCAGACTTGATTTTCCTGAATCTGGGCTCCACAGCAACACCTTTGGTGGAAATGTCCTTGCCAGTGTGGCAGCAACAGCAACAATTGAAACGATGAAAAAGGAGAACATACTGGACAATGTTGTGAAGCAGGGGGCATATTTCAAGAAGAGGCTTCTGGAACTCATGGAAAAATACAGGTGCATAGGCGATGTAAGGGGCATGGGTCTCATGGTTGCCATAGATTTCGTAAAGGATCAGAAAACAAGGGAACCTGATGTTAAGCTCAGGAACAACGTGGAATACAAGGCTTTCGAAAACGGTCTCATTACGCTTTCAACCGGAACCAGCGCTGTAAGACTCATCCCGCCGCTGAACATAAAACAGGGTGAGATTGACATGGGAATAGAAGCTTTGGAAAAGGCCATCAAACAATCCCTTTAATCCTTATTCTATCTTGAAATTTATATATCCAACAAATTTGCTGAGTGGTATGCCCTTCTCCCATTTCAGCATATAACTTCCTTTTTTAGTCTCATCAGCCCTTGGGAGTATATTATAGACATATTTCATTCTACCAGCAGGCTCTCCCGGCAAAGAGAATAACCGCCATGAATCACCCTCTGCATTTTTCAACCTGTAAGCATATGTTATGAAAAGTCCGGACTGCCTGCATTTTTCTATGAGTCTATCGGCCTGCTCCTGCCTCTTTCCAGAAGACTCAGCAAAATGGATTACGTCATACTGGGATGACTTTACCTCTATTATTAGAGAAACATCATGCCTTACGGCAATCAGATCGGCCCCAAGTGAACCCGCAGCTCTTGTGACATAAAATGGGCTTTCCAGAAGAGATTTAAGGGATTCGTTTTCAGGTGGAGAAAGTCTCTTTGAAAATTTTTCTATGTTGTTCGCCTTCCCTGCAAGAAGGTTTGCAAGTTCCCTTTCATAAATACTGCCGTTCAAATGAGATTCACAGGCTATTCATATGCCGGTATTTTAAATTTGCCTAAAGAACATGCAGGTCATACCTGAAATACTCTCCCCCATGAAAGATCGGAGTTTTTTATCGACCATTTCCACCTTCATGCATTCTGGTTATAACAGAACATTTTCAACGGACTTATATTCCACGCTGTATGTGAGTAATCAAAAATTTACTTCATGGTCCTCATTAGAATTTTCGCAATTCACCTACTCTCTGAATGATTGGATCTTTCTTCCAAATAATCTGGCAACACCACCTCCCTGTATTTCATGCCTTTTTGTGTTTCATTGAACCCCTATTACGCGTATCAAGAAAGTGATTCCATACAAACCTGCATGATCCAATATGCTTCCCAATGAGGATCTTCTGATCTTCACCGGGATATATCCTGAATCTGTAGGCATTATGGGTGTTATAACACGCTGATAAATATAAATGACATTTAAACTTTCTTGGGTCTTGTCTATTAAAGTTCAGTCAGTTAATTTTGCTGATCTTAATCTCTTCCCCTTTAGAAACAGGTGCATTTTCCTACTGTTTTTATATTACTTTACATTTTCCATCAGTGGCACTCTTTATTGTCCTCATTTCCACCGTAATACTGGTGGCATTCTTTCACATGATAGCCCCTGATCACTGGATTCCTCTCCTGATAATTTCAAAAACAAGAAAATATACAGCAAAAACAAAATATGTCACGGCGGTCCTACTTGGTCTTGGCCATTCCGGATCATCTGTGCTGGTTGCTATTGCCGTTCTTTTTGTTGGAATTGAGATTCTGAAATCGTCTATACACATTCTTACTGACATTTCCATACTCCTTATGTTTGTCATTGCTGCATATTTCATAATTAATGGATTAAGAGAGGCAAATGAAAGCAGTGATGATATAATGGCCAAATCTGCACTTGCAGTAAGCGCATTTCCTGATCTTGCCTTTCTTCCAATATTTATTGCGGCATTTGGAACTGGTACAGACCATTTAACTTACATAGTCCTTGTGTTCATAGCAGTCACCACAGTGACACTTACTGCCGTTGTATGGGTAACATCAAATATCCCAGGTACGGACAAGCTGAAACAGATCCCGGGAAGATATACGGATTACCTTATTGGACTCATATTGATAGTTACGGGAATAATAATCTATGCTGGTATTTAGTGGGATTGTGAAATATCACACAATCTCAAGCTTGAATGGCTTCAGAAGATTCATTTCAAAGGCCCTTCTATAATAAAGATCAAGAGCCTTTCGTCCCTTCTCACCAAAATCAACTGTTAGTTTATTGACGTACATTTTGATAAACTTTCTCTCCAGATCCATGTCATTGTACCTGGCATACTGAAGTGAATACCTCACTGCATCGTCCTCGTTTTCCATACCATATTTTATTGAGTTTTCAAAATCCTCCTTGAAATCTTTTATTGCTTCGGAACCAATGGATTTCTTTATGGCGTTGAATCCTAGAGGTATGGGCAGATCTCCAGCATACTCCTTCCAAGCACTGTAAACATCGTACACCTTTTTCAGTCCCTTGTCCTGATATGTCAGCTGCTCATCATGAATCAGGATACCGGCGTCAGCATCACCGTTAAGCACTGCCTCGCTTATTTTATCAAACCTGACCTCTATGAATTTTTTTGGAACTGGAGCGAACATTCTGTACAGCAGGTAAGAAGATGTTAACTTTCCAGGGCTTGCAACAACTGCATTTTTCAGATCCACATCCTTCCTGGCCACAACTGTCGGTCCATAGCTCAGACCGAAACTCGCACCTGAAGTTGTCAGGGCATATTTATCATTCACAAGCGCGTATCCATTTGCCGAAATGGCTGTTATATCGTAAAGCCCTCTGGGTGCTTCGTTGTTGAGTGTTTCTATATCTTTTACAACCTGTTTGTACTGGTGATTGCATTTCAGTTTATTCTCAAGCATCCCATAAAACATGAATGAGTCATCGGGATCCGGAGTATGTGCTATTGTCAGTTCCATGAGGTGATATGCTTTTATCATTGAAATATGTTCTTTGGATGCCTCCAACTCATTGATGCCACGGTTGTGAGTAGATTGAAAATCCCCTGTAAAAGACAGTACCTATTTTTATATATGACCGTGATAACATATTTTCAGGTGAATGTATGGAAAAGTTAGTAATAGCATTTGGAGGAAATGCACTTCTCAGGAATGGGGATGTACCTTCCTTCGAATCCCAATATTCCAGGTCCGTGGATGCTTTCAACGGCATATGGGAGATACTGGAGGATAACAGGGTGGTCATAACGCATGGCAATGGACCACAGGTTGGTAACATACTTTTACAGAATGAATTTTCCAGGAGTATAACACCATCCATGCCGCTTCATGGCTGCGGCGCCATGTCAATGGGCTTCATCGGCCACATAATGTCCCTGGCATACGACAATGTGAGATTGCAGAGGGGATTTTCAAGGGAGCCCATAGTTATCATCACAAGAACACTCGTCTCCGAAGATGATCCTGCATTTTTAAATCCATCAAAACCCATAGGCCCTTTTTACACGAAACAGGAAGCTGACACCTTCGTACAGGACCGTAACTGGTCCATGAAAGAGGACTCTGGAAGAGGCTGGAGAAGACTGGTGCCATCACCTGCACCAATGGATATAATGGAGAGAAATTCGATCATAAGGCTTCTTGCCGACGGTTTCCAGCCCATAGCAGTGGGGGGAGGGGGAATACCCATAGTAAGACGAAAGGGAAAATTCATTGGAGTTGATGCAGTTATTGACAAGGATCTGGCATCTTCTCTCCTGGCCACAATCATAGAGGCAGATCGCTTCATGATACTCACTGATGTGCCATATGCCTATACACACTACGGAACCAAAGATCAGGAGAAGATAGGAAAAATCAGCCTTGATGAACTCCAGAGACTCTATGACATGGGTTATTTTGCATCCGGAAGTATGGGGCCAAAAATAAAGGCTGCAATGGAATTTGTCAGGAAAGGTGGAAAAAAATCAATAATAACTTCCATTGAGAATTCTGGAAAAGCGTTCCATGACCATTCCGGAACCATCATTGTTCCTCCATAACGCCTATTTTGAGTACTTACCTTTTTCCATTTTTAATCTTCTCATTTCCACGAGGTCCTTCAGTACCAGTTCCAGATCTATTCCCTGGAAAGAAAGGCCATAGTCATCCACAAGTAACTTTTCCATTTCAGAAGATGACGATGGTACCATCATGGATCTTCCTATGAGGTTGTCAAGATCCTCATAAACATTCCACGGAAAAATAAACCATGCCCACTTCTCCTCATTGACCTCTTCTGAATAAAAGTCAGGTTTGAAGTTTGATCTGGTAATGTGGAGCATTGCTGAAGTCCTGATCTCTGATGGTGAGAGGGACTTCACATAATCATATGCCAGTTTCATGCTTTCGCCAGTATCCGTTATATCGTCAACAATAAGCACCCTTTTACCCTTAATGTCAGGATCGCCCTGTTTTTTCAATACGGCTTTACCATCCCTGGACGCAGTGAATCCCCAGTGCTCGGTTTTAACGGCGTACAGGTCCTTAATCCACATCCTGTCCGAAAGCATTCTTGCAGGGACAAGCCCCCCTCTTGAAAGCCCGATTATTGCCTCCGGAGTGAAACCTGACTTTATAGCCTGTTTTCCAATGTTCCTGCACCACATCTCGATCTCTGACCACGACACCAGTTTAGCTCTGAACTGCATGAATTATTACCTTACTTGTATTGTGACATTCCCTTAAATATTATTTCACGGACAAAGGATGTGAAATAATGACAGACAATTTTCCGGAAATGCTCCAGAGTGCCACGGGGTCAGATTGAATTGGGTTTTCAGGAAGATCTTTGATTTCCTTCCCGCATTTCCTTGAATGATTTTTCATGCTCTAGGAGTCTCTTCTTCCGGTCAATACCAAGTCCATAACCACCTAGCCCACCGTTCTTCCTTATTACTCTGTGGCATGGTATTATTAAAGGAACAGGATTCTTCCCACAGGCATTTGCCACCGCCCTTACTGCGGATGGTCTGCCTATTTGTTCAGCAATCTGGCTGTATGTGGCTGTGGAACCGTAGGGAATTGAACTGATTGCCCCCCAGACCTTTTTCTGGAAATCCGTTCCCTCAACATCAATGTTGAAATTACCCTTTGAACCGTCCAGAGTCTTTATGATTCCGTCTATATATTGATCAGAGATCTCTCCCTTCTCTACATTCTTATCTGGATATTCTTTTTTAAGATACTCTGGAATTGAATCTGCTGGAGCAAGTGTGGAAACACCACAGATACCGCGTTCTGTGAAAGTTACAAGGATGATCCCAAAGCTGCTTCTCCCTGATGAATACCAGATGGTCCGCCGTTGCCCATCCTTTCCCCTTTTTGAATCTTTCATATATATTATTATGCTGTACTGATATTTAATTGTATCATTGGCCTTAATTGGTGGATTCACCGATGCAGCAGGTTACAACAGACCATGAAACTGTGTTTCTGCAGCATAAATGTGAAAATGCCTGAAACCAGCTGCTTTACCTTCATGTCATTGTGAAAAAGTGATCTGGAACCAGTTATGCGGCTGATGAGAATGCCATAACACATGAATGAATTTAGAACGTTGTGACATCCTCCCCGGGATCACATGAAGAACTCCCACTCTGATCTGACACTTCCAAAATCTACATTGGACTGAATTCACTGCTGCCAGAGGGCACTCTGATCTCAATGCCAGGAAAATGTGCTTTGCATCTGTAAGCCAGGTATATCAACTTTTAGAAATTATTCTTTTATTTGTATATACTTAATATAAAATAAAAAAATTCTTATATAGCCTTTTTTCAATACCATGACTCATATGGCAAGTATATCAGGCATTGAAATATTTTTGATTATTATACTGTTTATAGTAGTAATAATCCTCCTTTCAGGCTTACACATCCTGAAGGAATGGGAAAGAGGTGTTGTTCTAACTCTGGGTAGATTCACTGGACTTAAAGGTCCCGGAATAATATACGTGACGCCAATGATCAGTAGAATGACAGTGGTTATGTCCACAAGGATTCAGGCCGTGTCATTCAAGACAGAGTCAACTTTTACCAGAGATAACGTTCCTCTTAATGTTGACGCAATAATGTATTTCCAGATCATAGACCCTCAGAAAGCCGCATTGAACGTTGAAAACTATGCTACAGCGACAAATTTCTCGGCACAGACGACACTGAGAGAGGTGCTTGGAAAATCACTCTTCGATGAAATACTCTCTGAGAGAGAGAAAATAGGAGAAGCCGCAAGAGAAATAATTGATGAGAAAACTGAACACTGGGGAATAAAGGTATCATCTGTTGAGATAAGAGATGTTATTGTTCCACAGGCCCTTCAGGAGGCCATGTCAAGACAGGCATCTGCTGAGAGGGAGAGAAGATCAAGAGTTACACTTGCCCTGGCTGAAGTTGAGGCTGCACAGAAAATGGTTGAAGCTGCAAACCAGTATACTGATAATCCTACCGCATTCCAGCTCAGGTGGTTGAACATACTTTACGAAATAGGTCTTGAAGGAAAGGGTACTCTTATGATGGTTCCTATGAACACACCAGCGGCAGGACTGGCTCCTATGACCAACATGGGAATAGCTGATACCATAAAGAAGAACGCTGGAAATACAGATTCTAGCTAATCTCCATTATTTTTTTCAGATCATCAATAGTTAAGATATCTGCCCTTTTATCCATAAGATCACCTGGCAGGTTTTTTATTATATTTTTAAGCTTCTTCCTTCTCTGCGAAAAAATGTCGGTAAGTATTCTGTTTGTGAGGTCTTCGGGATATTCCCATTTTACTTTACTGGGTTCTATTGAAACAATTGCCGAATCAACCGCCGGAACGGGATAGAAGCTTCCTCTTTTTACTATCTTCTCGATCTTTGCGCTGTACCTCAAAGCCGTCGAGATTGATAGCCTTGAATATTCTTTTGTACCAGGTTTGGCAACCATCCGTCTTGCAAACTCCAGCTGTACCATGATGACTGATTTTGTGAAGCTGAACTTTTCGAGGCTGAAAAGTATGGGTGATGATATATGATAAGGAATGTTTCCAATTATGAAATCATAGTTCCCCCCGGTTATCTCCAGAAAATCGCTTTTGACGATCTTAAGGGAACCGTTTCTGACATAACTG
>JAKAPZ010000008.1 GCA_021822985.1 Thermoplasmata archaeon
GAATTCCATCACGGAAGGATTAGGCGGGAACAGTATCTACGTGGGAACATACGAGGATGGGCCGGGAGTTAGAATGGCCGTCCTGGAAGCAGGCAGGCTGAAATCATTCACGGTGGAACACCTCAGGAATTCCATGAAAGAGAAGAGGATCGAAAGAATTGGAGAAGATCCTTCAACCTACAGTTTTCCGGTCAAGAAAATCAGATATTGAGGCACATACTTCTTTGGGATGCGAAGAGTGTGAAGTGTGGCCCCCTCCTTCTATGACCACGAATCTTGAATTTTTCAGATGACTGTTCATAAATTTTCCATGCTCAATGCTTATCATGGAATCCCTGCTTCCCCAGATGATCAGGGCAGGTTTATCTATGGATTCCAGCATTTCGGATGTTATCCTGAAAGTCTCGCCGGAATTTCTCAGCAGAATCTTTCTTATGACATCCTTCCTGTTGGAAGGGTTCATATTCATGACTCTTTTCACAAATGAATCCACTGATTCATCTCCCTCGTCCCCAACAGTCATGTTGGTACCTGCACTGCTTATGAGAATGATGCCCATAGAATTTCTGAATGCTGATTCGTGCTCAAGGCTTACCCATCCCCCGTAGGAATTTCCACCGATGTAGAATTCCTTTATCCCCAGTTCATTGATGAGATCCTCTACCGCCTCAGACTGGGTTTTTATTGTTATGTCTTCTGGCGAGTCTGATTTTCCATGCCCAAGAAGATCGGGAAAAACTAGCCCGTAGTATGGATCGATGCAGCCTGCAAGTTTCATGAAATTGTTTCCAAGCCCTCCAAGGCCGTGAAGTAAAACCAGATATCTCTGCCCTGTCCTGAACATGAATGAAATCTGTCCATGCCTGGTCACTCTAAACAACCTTTCCATATAAAAATGTTATTACCCGATAAGGTAAAAATCTACTGCATAAAACATGATACAATTAATAAAATTGATTCTGAAGCTTTTCCATTCCAAAATTTACATTTCAACCCATAAGCTTTATCTATCAAAAAACATAAAACAATGTGAACAGCAAGACGAAACTTATCTATATGTTCGAGGAAGGAGGGAAGGAGATGAAGGATCTCCTTGGCGGAAAGGGCGCTGGCCTTGCAGAAATGAGGAAGCTTGGGCTGCCGGTTCCGCATGGATTCATCATAACAACAGAGGCATGCATAATGTACCAGAAGGATGGGAAATTCCCTGCAGGGATGCTTGAGGATGCTCTTGACGCTCTGAAAAATGTGGAAAAATCTTCAGGGAAAAAATTCGGGGATGCAGAACATCCTCTCCTTGTTTCGGTGAGATCAGGGGCCCCCGTAAGCATGCCCGGAATGATGGATACCATACTGAATGTGGGACTCAATGATGAAACGGTGAAGGGGCTTGCAAAGGCAACCGGAAATACTAGATTCTCCCTTGACTCATACAGAAGGCTTAAACAGATGTTCGGAAATGTTGTTCTTGGAATTCCCCATGATGACTTTGAGGGAGTCATAAGCAGCGTCAAGAAGAAATCCGGAAAACGCAGTGACATGGATCTTGGCGAAAAAGAGCTGAACACCATAATCGAACATTTTGACAACGTTTACAGGAATCATGGATTCCAGTTTCCGAAGGATCCATATGAGCAGTTGAAAATGGCCATAAAGGCCGTGTTTGATTCATGGAATTCGGAGAGGGCCATAGCATACAGGGAACTTAACAACATACCTGAAACACTCGGGACTGCAGTGAACATCGTTACCATGGTCTTTGGAAACATGGGTAATGATTCAGCTACGGGTGTTGCATTCACAAGAAACCCAAACACTGGGGACAACCAGATCATGGGAGAATACCTGAAGAATGCACAGGGAGAGGATGTTGTTGCAGGAATCAGGACTCCCCTTGAGATATGGATGATGAAGGATGAATTCCCTGAAGCATGGAAGGAATTTGAAAGATGCTCAGCCCTTCTTGAAAAACATTACAAGGATATGCAGGACATTGAATTCACCATAGAAAAAGGAAAATTCTACCTTCTCCAGACAAGAAGCGGAAAGAGAAGCGCAAGGGCTGAAGTGAAGATTGCTGTGGACATGGCTGAGGAAAAACTCATCGACAAAAAGGAGGCCATAATGAGGGTCACGCCAAAAACACTTGACACACTTTTCCACCCGCAGGTGAAGAAGGATGGAAGCGAAAAGATTCTTGGAAAGGGATTGGCAGCTTCACCCGGAGCAGCCTATGGAGAGATTGTGTTCTCGTCCGACAGGGCAATCCAGCTGGCCTCAGAGGGAAGAAATGTTATACTGGTCAGGCCGGAAACTACTGCAGATGATGTCAGGGGAATGTCTGCATCGGAGGGATTCCTGACACAGAAAGGGGGAATGACCTCCCATGCAGCGGTAGTTGCAAGGGCCATGGGCAAGCCTGCAGTGGTTGGCGTCGAGAGCATGAGCGTTGACATATCCGGAAGATCACTGACCATTGGGGAAGTGTCCCTGAACGAGGGCTCAACCATAACCGTGGATGGAACTTCCGGAGAATTCATTCTGGGAAAAACTCAGGTGGAAAAGCCAAGGGCTGATCATTATGTGGAGAAACTCCTGAACTGGGCAGACGAATTCAGAACACTTGGAGTGAGGGCAAATGCAAACACGCCTGATGAGGCAGATCTCGCAAGGAAGAATGGAGGAGAGGGCATAGGGCTTGCAAGAACAGAGAGAATGTTCCTCGGAAATGAAAGAATTGGCATAATGCGTGCAATGATCATGAGCAGGACAAGAGATGACAGGAAGAGGCAACTTGACATGCTTCTTCCAATGCAGATCCATGACTTCACCGAGTTCTTCAGAACCATGGAGGGGTATCCTGTCATCATAAGGCTTCTTGATCCGCCGCTTCATGAATTCCTTCCGGACAAAGAGGGCACACTCAACAAGCTGTACAAGCTGAAATTCAGCCTGCTGAATTCAAAGGATCCTGTGGAGATGGACAGGATACTTCACGAGATAGCACAGGAAACTGAATTGCTTCTGGTCATAAAGAATCTTGAGGAATTCAACCCCATGCTTGGATTCAGGGGCTGCAGGCTTGGAATATCCTTCCCGGAGATATACGAAATGCAGGTCACGGCCATAATAAAAGCTGCCATAAATGTGCAGTCTGAAGGGAAGAAGATATTGCCTGAAATCATGATTCCGCTGGTCGGAACAGAAAGGGAACTTGAAGTTCTCAGGGAAAACCTGGAAAAGGTAGCCCGGAATGTCATGGGCAGGCATGAGATCGATTATAAATTCGGAACCATGATAGAGATACCAAGGGCATGCATAACTGCAGACCGGATTGCAAAACATGCAGACTTCTTCTCATTCGGAACAAACGATCTCACCCAGATGACCTTCGGATACAGCAGGGATGATGCTGAGGGCAAGTTCATGGGCAAGTATCTTGACAGTGGAATACTCCCCCATGATCCGTTCAGGACCGTGGATTTCGACGGTGTGGGTGAACTGATGAAGATGGCTGTGGAGAAGGGAAGGAAGGGCAACAAAAAACTGGAAGTGGGAATCTGCGGAGAGCAGGGAGGAGATCCTGAAACGGTCGAATTCTGCCACAGAATAGGGCTGGACTATGTTTCTGCTTCTCCTTTCAGGATACCCATTGCAAGGCTTGCAGCAGCCAGAGCAGCACTTCAATATGGGAAATAAATTCCCATTAACCCTTTTTTAAAACATATATACATACTGCAATTCTTTTAATTGTTATTCATATATGCCTGTCATGAAACTTGTGGAGTGTGTTCCTAACTTCAGTGAAGGGAGAGACGCGGACAAGATCCAGAAAATAGTTGATGCGATAAAATCCGTGAATGGCGTAAAAATTCTTGATATGGAAATGGACGCAAACCATAACAGGAGTGTTGTCACATTCACCTGCTCACCGGATGTTGCTGTTGAGGCTGCATTCCTGGGCATCAAAAGAGCTTCAGAACTTATAGACATGAATTCACATTCAGGAGAACACCCAAGATTCGGAGCCTCTGATGTCATTCCTTTCATACCTGTGGCTGAAGTCACACTGAAGGAATGCATCGATCTTGCGGTGAAACTTGGCGAGAGAGTGGGAAAGGAACTCAATATCCCTGTTTTCCTCTACGGAGAGGCTGCAAGGATCGAATGGAGGAAGGGACTGGAAAACATACGAAGCAAGACATTCCAGTTTGAGCAGATAAGGGAGACCATCACGCAGGAAAAATACATGCCTGATTTTGGTCCCTCAAAGGTAGGAACTGCAGGGGCATCCATAATCGGGGCCCGTGATTTTCTCATAGCATTCAACGTGAATCTCAGGACTGAAGACATGGAGACAGGAAAGAAGATTGCGAAATCCCTGAGGGCAAAAGACGGCGGATTCACCTTCGTGAAGGCCCTTGCCTTCTTCCTTGAGGATAAGAAATGCGTTCAGATATCAATGAATCTGACCAATTTCAGGAAGACTCCCATATACAGGGCCTATGAGCTGGTGAAAATGGAGGCTGCATCTTATGGCGTGGACGTGATGGAATCCGAACTCATCGGACTCATACCCATGGATGCCATGGCAGATGCAATGAAGTTCTACATGAGGATGCATGGGTTTTCCACGGAACAGGTCTTTGAAAAGAAGGTGTGGAAATAATGGACTATAACAGGTTTGTTGATGAGCTGGCCTCTGATTCTTCTGCTCCTGGTGGAGGATCTGCCAGTGCAATGGCGGGAATAATTGCAGCATCTCTCACATCCATGGTTGCCGGACTCACCCTGAACAAGAAAGGATATGAGGATGTAAGCGAAACCATGAAGAATATCATCACGGAAACAGGACAGATTAGAAACAGGCTTGAGGGACTGATGCAGGAAGATACAGACGCCTTCCTCAAACTGATGGATGCCATGAAAATGCCAAAAGGAACCCAGCAGGAGAAGGATGCAAGAAAAATTGAGATTGAGAAATCCATGAAGGGGGCTATCGTGACCCCATGGAAGATCGCATCCCTGTGCCACAGGATCCTGAGAATTGCATATATGCTCTCAAAAGAAGGAAACTCCAACGCCATAACAGATGCTGGCGCATCCATGAAAATCGCCAGGGCAGCCATAGAATCTTCACTTCTCAACGTGAAGATCAATATTTCATACATAAAGAATGAAAAATTCAGGGATGAAGAGAAAATGAAGATGAAACTCTTTCTGGAGGATGTGGAATCCATATACAGCCAGGGAATGAAGGTTCTTGATGCAGCACTTGGAGGCGCGTGAATGTGGATGAGCACCATAAGATCCCCACAATTGAGGATATAACTGAAGCACAGAAATTTCTCATTGGAAAGGCGGAGAAAACGCCACTCCTGTATTCCAAGACCTTTTCTGACATGTTCGGTGCTCCCATTTACCTGAAACTGGAGAATTTCCAGAAGACCGGTTCCTTCAAGACAAGGGGGGCCCTTGTGAAGATGTCAAAACTTACCGATCAGGAAAAGAGATCAGGAGTTGTTGCATCCAGTGCAGGGAACCATGCACAGGGTGTTGCATATGCTGCGAAGATAAGCAGCATCGATGCCAAGATCGTGATGCCTACCTACACCATAAGCGCAAAGATCAATGCCGTGAGGAATTATGGGGCCAATGTTGTGCTGAAAGGCGAGAGCTATGCAGAAGCATTCAGGGAAGCAAAGAGGATAAGCGATGAAGAAAAAAGATGCTTCATAGACGGGTTCAATGACAGGTGGATCATGGCAGGACAGGGAACTGTTGGCCTTGAAATATGCGACGAACTTCCTGATGTTGGCAATGTGATCGTGCCTGTAGGAGGAGGGGGCATCATTTCCGGAATAGCCACTGCAGTGAAGAATCTCAAGCCTGACACCATGGTATATGGTGTGCAGAGCGAGAACTGCGACTGCGTCATGCAGTACATGAAAAATGGAAACATAACTGGATCAAGAGGATTCACCATTGCTGATGGTATTGCAGTGCAGAACCCGGGAGATCTCAATCTTGAGATCATCAGGAAGAATGTGGATTCACTTGTTTCTGTGAATGATGAACAGATGGCATACGCACTTTACAAACTTCTCGAGAGACAGAAGATTGTCGTGGAGGCTTCTGGCGCAGCACCCCTGGCAGCACTCATGGCAGGAAAGATCAACCTCAGGGGAAAGAAAACTGTGCTTGTGGTATCAGGAGGAAATATTGATCCCCTTCTCCTGTCCAAAATAATATACAGGGCAATGGAGGTTGACATGGGCCTTGTAAGAATAGCGTGCAAGATACCTGACAGGCCCGGAACGCTTCACAGGATCACATCTGCCATTTCTTCCTCCGGGGCAAACATATTCCATGCGGAGGTGGACAATCTTTCAGAGGATACGCCCATCGGATATCAGAGCATAAGATTCAGCATCAACGTGAGAGACAAGGAACATCTGGAAATACTTCTTGATCTGCTCAGGAGTTCCGGATATCCCTTCCATATCGTGAAGGACTGATCAATTCCTGCTGATTATGGTCACAATATCTTCATCCGAGAGAGGATAATCCATTCCCACCCTCATTTCATTTATTTTTGATGAATGGCTTGTGAGCATTGCATACCTGAAAGAATCCATCATCTCCCTGCTTATCTTCCTGCAGACTTCCTTCACCGTTGCTCCATCCTTCAGAACCAGGGGCCTTTCAAAATCTGTATTTCCTGCCCTGTCCCTCATGTAGACCCTTATAAGATCAAGTGATTCGTAAATGTTCTCCTTCAGCTCATCTATTCCTGTCTTTTTGGTAGCAGATACCTTGATCACCTTTCCAAAGGCATTCATGCTCTTCACGAGTTTCTCATCATGGGGCATATCCATCTTATTCACTGCGACCACGGCAGGCAGATATACCACATTTCCCCTGAAGAAATCAATCAGATCGTCATCGTTTACGACCTCCCTGATGTATATTTCCGCATTTGTTATCTTGAACTGGCGTGCCATTTCCCTTATTCTGTCATCATCCATCTCAACTGTTTTCGGTTTCCTGACCTTGATGCCGCCTGTGGTTGTTTTCTTCAGAGATATGTTCTTTCTTCTCCTGTTCACAACTATTCCCGCTTTCCTCAGTTCCTCTATGATCCTGTCCATTCCCTTGCACAGGTTGTCAGTTACAAGTATTATCAGGTTTGCTGCCCTGACCATGCTCAGAACCTCCCTGCCCCTTCCGGATCCCGTGGCTGCATTCTCAATTATGCCCGGAAGATCCAGTATCTGTATCTGTGCTCCTTTGTACTTCAGTGTGCCGGGTACAACCCTGAGAGTGGTGAATGCGAAATTGCCCACTTCGCTTGCTGTGCCCGTGATGACATTGAGAAGCGAACTTTTTCCAACGTTAGGATAACCTACGAAGGCCACTGTGGCATCTCCCGATTTCGGTACGGAGAAACCTGTACCCCCTCCGGAATGCTTATGCGATTCCGCTTCCATCTGGAGCTTTGCCATCTTCGCCTTCAGTAAACCAATATGAGACTCTGTGGCCTTGTTATACTTGGTCTTTTTTATCTCCTCTTCAATTTCCTTTATCCTATCCTCAATTGTGGGCAATGCTACTGTAGTCATTCGCTATAATTCTATATTGCGATCATGTTGCATACAAAATCGAATGAAGGCAATTGAGAATTCAGGAATTTTTGAAAATTGTATGGCTTCATAAAAGCTGTGTGCTCCGCTGACATTACCTTCTGCTGAACGCTTGCAATAGTTAAAATATAAATTTTGTATTTCTAAATTCATGAGGAAAAATGTAGTAATCACAGGAATTGTGATTATGATAATTGCCATTGCAATGGCGGGAACAGGCATTTATCTTATTGAACAGGGTGCAGGAATCAATAAATCATCAGAATTGAATCTTGGCAATGGAGCATATGCAATTGAACCAATATATGTGAATTCCACAAATGGAATAATTGTGGTTACTTCCCAGGCAGATAATGTTTACCTTATACCATACTCCGACTTCAGCAACAACATTACCCAATCCACTGCAAAAGCTGATGCCATATCCCCCAATTCCAATACCACCTCTTCTGGCATAACAAGCGTGTCATTCACATCCCTCTCAGTGGGAAAATACGCTGCAGTGTCGTTTTCCAGCAGTGATCCTTCATTGGCACTGGTCAGTTCAAGCCTTAATGGCCTTATTACGGATGGGATCCTGACATTGATAGGGGGCATCATGTTCATAGTGGCCATCGTTGTTATCATATACGGGCTTCTCAAGAAGAACAGGCCACCGATCATAGACGGAGATATACCATATTAAAACCCATTTTCCATTTTTTGTTCTTTAACCAGCCTGATAGGTATTTTTAAAGAGCACAATGTTTGAAAATTCTGCAAATTCTTTAAGATAAAATAAATCCAAAAATAGCTCGCTAATATGTGCAAAAAAAATTGGTTTAGTTTGAGTTTCTTTTCACTTTGCTGCTGTCATCGGGTAGAAGAATTACCTTGTATGTAAGGCTGAAGAAAATCCATGTTATGGCTATTGCTATAAGCAGGGCATTCTGGTACACTGCAAGTGAAATGATGAAAATTATTATAGGTAAAAGGTACAGGAATGTACCTCTTATGTATTCTACCCAATTGAACATATTCTCATCCGAACAGTGAGCTCAGGCCAGCCATTGCGTCTTCGTCGTTTGCTTCCTGCTTCTCCTCTGCTTTCGGTTCCTCTTTCTTTGGTGCAGATTCTGCCTTTCCATGTGCAGGTGCGGCAGCGACTGCTGCAACTGATGCGTTCTTTATGGCATCGTCTATGTTTACCTCTTTCAGGCTTGAAACAAGAGCTTTAAGTCTTGCCTCATCGGGGCTGACTCCAGCCTCTGAAAGCAGTTTTTTCAGTTTGTCCTCATCTATTTCCTTGCCTGCTGCATGGAGCAGCAGAGCGCCGTATACATATTCCATTTTTTATACCTCCTTTATCCGAAAAGGGCTCCGAACCCTTCTCCTACATCTTCTTCCTTTGGTTCTTCTGATTTTGCTTCTTCTTTTGTTTCATTCTTCTCTTCTGCAACTTCTTTTCCGGGTGTGGAATTCATGAATATTATGTCAATATTCCCTTCCTCAACGAAATTGGAAGCTATAGCCAGAGACTCAGCTTCCATTCTTGCCTTCACTATCATGTCAGGAATTATTTCCTTCACCATGAAGGTTGCACTCTTTGCCACTGCCTTGGCCCCGGCAAATGCTGTTGCAATCATGGACATGACGGTTGCTGGTGTAAGAGACATGGCTTCCCTGTCAAATATTACTCCACCCTCATAGGCAGTGATCACGTCAACTCCTACGTCCAGCGGGAATATTTCAAGTTTTTCCATTATCTTTGCTTTGTCCCTGCTTATTTTTTCTCCCTTCTTCACGAACACTGTTTCTTTTTTAATTACTATCTTTCCCTTCTCAATGGCTGTCTGCAACCCTACCTTCTGAAATTCGCTTATCATTGGCCCGGGTGGGAAATTGGTTTCCTTTGCAGCCACGATTATGTCCTCAGCTGCTATTTCTCCTCCCCTTGCAGCTGCTTTCTGCCTTGAGTCGTGAAGTGTTGAATACAGTGACACGGGTGAAAGTTCAGTTGTGATAAGTGCTATCTGTCCGTTTATGAAAGGCTCAAGATTCTTTATGTTTGGAAGTTTAACTTTCTCAATTGACTTTTCGAGAAGCGTTCCTCTTAGAACTCTTATCCTTGCTTTGCCCCTGAGTGCCCTTCTTATGCCCTGAAGTTGTTTTGTCCTTATGCCTTTGATGCTCACGAGTGCAGTTACAGGACTGTTGCTTATTTCAGTCGAAAGGTTTTTTACAAAGTCAACTTTCCATTTTGGTACGTTACTCATTGAAACTCAACCTCCCCTATTTTCACTGCCTTCCCCATGGTAGATTTGATGTAAACAGAGTCTATGTTGCCGGAACCTTTCTCAAGTTTCCCTATTATTCTCTTCAATACTTCCCTGATGTTTGCAGCAATGGCCTCATCACTCATTGAAAGTGTTCCAACAGGCACATGGAATGTTCTTCTGTCCCTGCTTCTGACCCTAACAGTTCTCTTGAGTGAAGTTATCATTGAAGCTGGATCCTGTCCCGGTGGGATTGCCCTTGGAACCTTTCCCCTTGGACCGAGAACCTGACCCAGTGACTTTCCTATGGATGTCATAAGGGTTGTCTCGGCAATGAAGAAATCAATGCCCCCTACCAGTGACTTAAATCCTTTCTTGTCGTCAGCAAATTTTGAAAGATCCTCAGCACCAAAAACGTAATCTGCGACGCTTTTTGCTTTTGTCTTCATGTCTTCGCTTCCGAAAACAGCTATCTTTATCTCTTTACCTCTCCCTGATGGAAGAACTATCTCTTCATTAATCCTGTTTTTGGGATTAGAGAGATCAACTCCTCTCAGGTTTATGGAAATTTCCAGGCTTTCTGTAAATTTCCTCTGTTTTTCATTTTGTTTTGACTGCTTTATCTTCTCTTCCAGTGTCATATTACCCTCCTGCAGATTGCAGTATAACGGGTCTGGCCATCAGGCCAAATTATTATACGCTACCCTGATCCGTATTTATGATTAAATACTTTCCCAACTTAATGGTTTTTCGCTTCTTTCTGTCTAAAGCTTTATTTCCCCGGATTTTATGAGTTTCTGGACTTCGTTTGCGTCCTTTCCCTCGACTTTAATCCCCAGTGAAAAAGCTGTTCCAAGAACCTCGAGCACTGCACCCATGAGATCGTTCGCCATCATTGAGTCCATCTTTGCTGACGCAACTTTCGTTATCTGCTCCAGTGTTGCATCTCCTGCAACAACTTCCTTTCTCTTTCCTGATGCTGTTTCAATGCCAAGTTCCTTCTTGAGAAGAGCCGATGTTGGTGGGATTCCGACTTTGATCTCATACAGTTTTTTGGCTGCGTCTGTCACGACAAGTGTTATGGGTACCTGCATCCCTGCAAAGTCCTTTGTTTTTTCATTTATTTCCTTCACTATCTGCCCAAGGTTGAGACCCAGCGGCCCCAGAGCAGGCCCAAGTGGTGGCCCTGTTGTTGCCTTTCCGCCCTCTACCATTGTCTTTACTTCCTGTGCCATATGAATACCATGCCGTATACTCATTTCTTTTTAATACTTTTTCACCTTATGGTGATGTGAAAGTTAACATCGTTGAAGGCAGGAAAACTCATGATTACGATAAATCTGCAAAGATACTTGTGGATGTTTACAGATCCACTTCCACAATACCTATAATGTTAAAGAAGGGGGCCCAGAGGATAATCCCGTTTTCCCTGTTGAAACAGGCAAGGGAAATGAAGAAGAGAAATCCTGAATATATTATTGCAGGAGAGAGATATGGATTCAAGATTCCTGGTTTTGACATGTCCAATTCACCCTATGAATCTGCCCACAAGGATTTATCGGGGAAGACCATAATTTTTTCGTCCACCAATGGAACGAAAGCACTTGAAAAAATCAAGGCATCAGAGGTCATATATGTGGCTTCATTCGTAAATTTCTCTTCTACCTGCTCGGATATAATCGAATCTGGCATTGATAAAATAGATGTGATTCTTTCTGGAAGGCCCGATGGAAAAGCAGATGAAGACCTGTATTTCGGGCTTGCTGTGAAGGAGATGCTTGTGGATGGAAAAGACAGATCAGATCATTATATCACTGAAACAAGGAATGGTTCAGGCACCAAAAGGCTTACCATGATTGGAGGAGGCAGGGACGTAACGTATTCGCTGAAAAAAAATTATGCAGACTTCCCCGTCATATACAGAGATGGAAACATAATCAGGAAATATCCTGAATAAATCTTATTTTGGCTCCTTCCTCGATTTCCCTGTCTATGATTCTTCTTGCATATCCAAGTTTCCTTTTCTTTGTGCCAAGATTTCCTTTGCCATAAGGTGCCTGAAAATCGAAACCAGCAAGTATGATCTCTGATGCTCCAAGTTTTTCAGAAATTTTCACTGATCTGTCACCATCTGTGAAACCTTCAGGATTATACATATCAGTGCAGTTCTGGCAGGTTGGTATGAATAAGCCCTTAAAATTTGGAACATATTTCCTGATTCGATCCATGTTGTCGCCATGTGAATGGATGAAGATAATGGAACCCTGCATGCAGAAATTTATAATTTTATCCATGTCCCCATCAAGATCCGTGACGATAATATGCGGCACAATTTCTTTTCTAATTTTTCCTATTGCAGAGTCTGCTACCACAACTACAGTATTTTGATCCATGAGATCATTAAGCTTTTCATTGGAAAAATTTTCAGCATTCCCGATCACGAGGAATCTCTTCCCGCTTAATTTCAGAGCCCTGTTCCACATTATTTCACTGAACGAATCCTGTGAATGAAGCAATTCTGCCGACGTGGAATCCATTGAAAAATTCAATTTGAGGTCTTTTTTCATCTCTGCATATAATTCTCCCCAGAATCTGCTCATGCACTCTCTTCTTCCGTCGCAATCCCTGTTTCCGGAACTGATTTTCTCCTTCTTATTCCCGCAGTTATAAGGGCAATTGCGAGACCTGAGAGTATCAATCCTATAGACAGTATTGAATAATTAAAATTTGAGAACTTCAATGAATACCTTATGTATCCAATTATGCCGTAGAGCAGCAACTCGGCAGATATAGAGAAAGCTATGGCATAATATATGCTATCCATCTTCTCTGAGCCTGCAACATAAATGTCCACAACCTTGAACAGGCCCCTTGAGCCTATGGAGGCATAAATCCAAATGCTGAACTGCTGCAAAAATATGAGTATGTTATTGAGCAGATTTCCAGTGGATGAAAGAATTGTGTAAGTTGATGCAATCCCAACAAAGAATATTCCGAGGGATATTATGGTGGATATGAACATGATTCTGGCCTGTTCTGAATATTCCCTCAATTTATGCGAGAGAAGTATCATGTTGTCCTTAAGCAGGAATCCCTTTTCCGTGAAGTATGCACCTATAACTACTATCACAAGTATGAATGCATAGAAAGATGAGTTGCTGTTTGTGCTTCCATATATGGCAAATGCAATTGCAAAGCCCAGTGCGGCCAGACCATAGGTCAGGAGTATAAGCCCGATAGGCATGGCTATCTTCCTCACAAGCTTCTTGTCCTGCATTGCTCTTACTATATAGTAGTACATTGACTCAATATTCTGATTATGGCGGACAATAATGTGTTTAATGTATCTTATGGGGGCCCTTGAAAGTATTAACGGAAGAATATAATCATCTTCGGCACCATCCGAAATAAGTATGACATCCTTGTATTTACCGGGCTGCATTATCATTTCAAGCTGGGATCCTATGATTTCATCTGATTTTGGTCCAACATCATCATCTCCAGTAACAAGAGCTATGTCCACATCTTCTCCCTTTGATTGAAGCATTTCATAATGTTTCAGCGCACCGAAAAGGGCATTGGAATCTGAATCTTCAGGATCCGTAGCAATTAGTTTGACCGCTGCATTGTAGCACTGGGAGTATCCCAGAATGGGGCCCTTTATGCGAGCCTTTTCTCCGAAGTCGTTGTCCCTGTCTACATTCAATATTAAAGTGGTCATCTTTGTATATAAATAATTAAAAATGGCTATTTAAAATATCCCTAATTTATTTTGAAGCATAATAACCGGCACTTTTCTGCCTTGCTATCCTCTTCACATACCCCTTGTTGAGAAGCTCCTGCAAAGCAGCGTTTACAATGGCCTTTCCAAGAGATACCCCTTTCATTATATCATCTGCAGTTTTAAGCTTGTCGTCTGACACAGCACCCAGTTTTTTCAGGCTTTCATACACCTTCTTTGCGTTTGGAGACAATTCATCCATTTGAGCACCATGAGTACATTATATATGTGTATTTATTAATTGCTTCATTGGAAATGTTCAAATTCTCAATGATGAGTTGCGAATATCTGTTTGACCATGAATGAACTTTGAACTGAATTGCCAATTCTCATGAATTGAGATGTCTCCTGATATACATGAAGTTTCAGCAAATTCTGCTGTGGCCCAATGAAGGAATGCAGAGGTATACCTTTACCTGATTCATCCTGAAAGCATGCACATGTTCTAGCCAGATGGAAAAATCCCATTTCAAAGCGATAAAGATTACGTTTTGCGTTTCAGATCTGCACTTCACGCTTATATGCTCCATTGCCTGGAATATTCTTTTTTCCACTCCATCCCTGTACCCTATGGCAACAACGAGATCTCTTTGGCATGTTCCGGGTTTTCCTCCGGGTATGACATTTATACCCATGGAATGGTGATCATAAGTTGAAGTGCTACCAAAAATAGCTTTAATAATGCCCTCTCCTGTTAATTTTGAGTACATTCCCAATGGCATGTCGTAATATATATCTTTTTCATAATTATCTGGAAAATGGTAAATCTCATTATGATAACTATCTATTCTCTGCAGAATTTGTCCTAAATATCCTGATATTTCCTCATCCATAAATTTCATAATTTGTAAACCTTGGTACACGATAAATCTTTCGTTTTGTGGACGGTGAAATTTTAACTTTTTTATGCGAAGAAAAAGTGCTATTTCTTCCCAATTTTTCACTGTTTTTTATATGTCCTATCTTTTTAAAAATAGAATTTGTACCACTATATAATATATGGTTATATTTTAATACCAAATACAATTGCATTAATATGGACAAACAGGAAAACAGGAGAAAAGCGCTAGTCATGGGCATAACAGTCCTGGCCATATTTGGATTTACGGGAATATTTATTCCTATGGCCGAAGGATCGGGTCATGCAATACCACTAGTGGAAACTGTGCACAGCAACCCATGGTTCCTACATGGAAATGTGAGAGGAGCATCCAGCTCACCAAATTCATATCCGGGCTATATTCCAATTCAGATCTGGAATGCATACCAGTATACCTCAACCGGTTCCTATAACACGAGTTATGGAAGCGGCGAAACCATAGCTATTGTGGACGCTTATGGCAGCCCCACCATTGCAAGTGACGTAAAAACATTTGATCAGCAGTTTGGATTGCCTGCAGTAAATTTGCAGATTGTGCAACCCTTTGGAAAGGTCAGCAAGAATTCAGGATGGGCCCTTGAGACATCCCTGGATGTGGAGTGGGCACATGCAATGGCACCAGCCGCAAAGATAGTGCTGATTGAGACACCTTCTGCATCAAACACCTACCTGATAAATGATGCAATAAATTACGCTTATAACACAACCCACGCAAACGTAATATCTATGTCCTGGGGAGAGGCTGAGAGCAAAGTCAGCAGTTCCAGCCTTGCACAGTACGCTTCAATATTCTCATATGTTGCCAGCCATGGTGTGATACTTGTGGCTGCATCTGGAGACAGCGGAGCGAATGATGGAACATCATCACCAACTGTCAACTACCCTGCATCAGACCCATCCGTGGTTGGAGCAGGCGGAACAACACTCTATATCAGTGGTGCATCTTCAACCGGTGGATCATACGGAACTGAATATGCATGGAATAGTTCAGGAGGAGGAATAAGCTCCTATTTCACAGAACCATCATACCAGACTGCAGCAGGAATATCACTCTCTGGCAGAGGTGTTCCTGATGTATCATACGATGCAAACCCAAACACCGGCGTATGGGTCTATGACTCTACAGTTGATCAGGGCCAGAAAGGATGGATACAGGTTGGAGGAACGAGTGCAGCATCACCACAGTGGGCAGCAATATTTGCAGATGCTCAGGCAATTGATGGCTCATCCTCAATAAACGGCGCAAACGTGCATTCCCTGTTATATGGCATATATAGCAGCAGCAACTACCAGAACGACTTCCATGACATAACACTGGGAAACAATGGAGCGTACTCTGCTGGTACTGGCTACGATGAAGTGACAGGAATCGGAAGCCCCATAGTCTATAACCTTATAACAAACCTCTGATACTTTTTTTAAGTATCAAATTTTATTTTTTTAATAATTTTATACAAAATCGCATTATGCGTATAAATCATCTTATTTGCAACAAAAATTTATATTTATTACCTGAAAAAATAATTTGAAAGTTCGCATAATACGGAGAATTAAGAGTAATATTCTGATATGATTAGAAATAATATTTTTAAAGAAATACTCGATTTTAAAAGCTGTTTTAGTATTATAAATGTATACACAATAAGGAAACATTAAATATAGGTATACCATGAATTAGGTATGGAGTTAAAAGGTGTAGACAAATACTCTCGATTTACTCTTAGGCTCTGGATTTTGCTACTGTTGCTGCTCATAGCTGGAAGTTTTATGAATTTCTTTGACTTTTTTATCATTGGATTCATTAATACTTTTATTACCAAGCCATGGCATATCAATGTCGGAGACGCAGCATGGCTTATACTTGCCTCTGGGTTGGGACTTGTCGTTGGCGGATTTAGCACAGGAAAACTAATGGACATGCATGGCAGGAAAATTATACTGATTTTGAATGTTATTGTATATTCAGTTTTCAGTATATTGAGTGCATTTGTTCCCACAGGCAACTGGCAGCTTCTTGCTGTTTACAGATTTTTCCTTGGAATAGGTGTAGGCGGTTCCTTTGCAGTTGTGTTTCCATATATTGCTGAATTTGCCCCAGCTTCAAGAAGAGGACTTCTCATTGGGCTTGTGGTAATAGGCACTCCGGTCGGAACGCTTCTGGCTTCACTGAGTTCAGCTTTCCTGGAACCTATAATTGGTTACAGGGGACTGCTTCTTGAAGGCGGAATTCCTCTTCTCATGATTCCCTTCCTGTTCCTGTTTGCATACGAATCCCCAAGATGGCTCATTGGAAAGGGTAAATTGGAAGAAGCAAGAACAGTCATCGCTAAAGTTTACAATCTTTCAAAAGACTCAGTAAAACTTAACCCTGAGGATTTTCCAAGTTTCAACAAGAAGACAAAATGGGCCGATCTTTTCAAATATCCAAAACCTCTGACCACCACATGGATCATTAATTTCACACTTCAGTCTGTTTCATATAACTTCACAATCTGGGGCCCTGCAATTCTTATATTTGTGCTTGGCGTGAGCAAAACAGGTGCTGCATACCTGTTCATCTTTGTCTCACTTTCAGGATTGAGCGGAAGAGTCCTGATGGATCTCCTTCTGGACAAAATTGGCAGGAGACTCTCAGGCATTATAACCAGCCTTGGTGCAGTGATATTTCTTGTACTTGCAGGAATATTCCACTCTGTTGTGATAGGGAGCGCATCTCTGTTTTACATACTTGCCATCGTGAGCTATTTCTTCCTTGATGCTAACTGGCCAGTACTGACAGTGGTTGGTTCAGAGTCATGGCCCCAGGAGATCAGAGGAACCGGATGGGGATCTGGTTATGGATTTGGCGCATTCGGAAAGATTGCAGGTACAATCGTGCTTGCACTGCTTGTGGGAGTTGGAGTGTCCATATCTCCAAAACCGGATCTTGCAGGTATACTTCCAGTGTTCCTGTTCTTCGGCGTGATGATCTTCATAGCATTCCTGATGTTCCTGTTTATAGCACCAGATTACAAGGGCAAGTCACTGGAAGCTATTGACAGGGAGCAGGCAGAGGCTGCTCAATGAATACACTCATAACAGGGGGCGGCATGATAGGAAGTCATGCTGCCTCTCTTTTAATTCAGAATAAAATTAATCCCATCCTCATGGAATTGAGGCCCCAACAGGATTCAGTGAATGATATTCTTGGAAATAATGACATAAAAACCATTTCCGGCGATATGCTGGATTTTAATTTTTTTCTTGAAACTGTAAAAAAACACAGTATTGATTCCATTGTTCATACCGTTGCAAATCCAATGCTGAATGCGGGTGCAAATGACAACCCCTATGAAGCAATCAAGCTCAACATAATGGCAACAGCCAATGTTCTTGAAACTGCAAGAAAACTTGACATTGGAAGGGTTGTTTTCCTCAGTTCAGCAACCCTTGAGACCAATCTGAAACCTGCCTCCGAGATCGGGCAGATGAGCGAGGATAACATACCAAGAACCACAAACATATACTCAAGCACCAAGATTGCCTGTGAAAATCTCGGCCTGAACTATTCTGAACTTTATGGAACGGATTTCGTTTCCCTCAGGCCTGTTGGTGTATTCGGGCCATGGCTGGGAAAGGGCGGTGGTGGAAGATCTAACATGATGAAGAATCTGATCGAGAACATTCTCCATGGCAGGGAGGGACTAATAAGCCCCTGGGTTGGGGAAATTGTGTACATAAAGGATGTCGCACTTTCTATCCTGAGAGCTCTTATCTCTGACAGCATAAAATTCAGGATCTATAACGTTGGAATGGGTGAAATATACAGTCCTGAACAGATTATCAGGATATTCAGCAAAGTATCCCCCGGATCAAAAATAAGGGTGGAATCGGGTGGAGACATGCTAAAATTCAAGCCGGCAATTCTGGCAGAAAGGCCAATGGATTTGAAAAGAAGCAAAAATGAACTTGGATATGTGCCTGAATATCTAATGGAAGAAGCCATTCTGGACTACATGAAATGGTTCAGGCTTCACATCTGATTGCCGTTTATCATGAAGATTCGGAAAAAAATTCTATATAATTTATATTATCTTTAAATTTTGTTAATTGATGAATTTTATGCATATTAATTGGTATACAACTTCACAAACGTTTTTATACTATTATCAATTTTATTGATGATATACTGGAGATGTTATAATGAGTGTATTTATAGATTTGAGCCATAATTTTGAAAGGGGGATTCCGGTGCCAGACTGGCCCGGAGAGCACAGGCAGGAATTCGAACTGGACCAGTACAATGTCACCGTGAACAGCGGAACACAGAACAATCTCAGGATGAACCTGCACTGCGGGACACATGTGGATGCGCCTTTCCACTACTGGAAAGAGGGAATGTCAGTGGAGAAGATCCCCATTGAAACAATGATTGGAAGATGTTATACAATAAAATTGAGCAAAAATGCGCTGGAAGGCATATCAGAAAAAGATCTCGAACCTCATGTGAAAAACATCAAGAGGGGACAGATGCTCTTCATCAACACCGGATGGTACAAGAAGTGGCCCACGAAGGAATATGAAACCTCATACCCATTCCTCTTTCCGGATGCCGGAAAACTCATTGCAAGCCTTGGAGTTTCAGTCCTTGGGCTGGATACCCCTGGACCAGACGCACCCATAAGAAGCGGAAAGAGAAAGGGAGATCCACTCCACATTGAACTGCTTTCAAAGAGCATGCCGATTATAGAGAACCTGGACAATCTTGATCCCATAAGCGGCCTGGAATCTACTGTATATGCGCTCCCCATAAAGCTCTCGGGCTCAAGCGGCGCACCTGTAAGGGTGGTTGCATCCATATGAACGCAGAAGAATTAAAAAGATCAAAGATAGTGCTCCTTTCCGCGGGCGATAATGTGGCAGTTGCCCTTATTCCAATTCAGAAGGGAGATATTGTTGAAAACTCGGGCAAAAAAATTGAGGCCACTGACGACATAGATTTTGGGCACAAGATAGCCCTGAGAGACATTAAGAAGGATGATAACGTGATAAAATACGGTGAAATAATTGGTGTAGCAACGGAAAATATCGCAGTTGGATCCCATGTGCATGTGCATAATGTGAAATCATTGAGGGCTGATAAGCATGAGTGAATTGAACGCATACCTGAACCCGGACGGAAAAGCTGCGCCAAGAAACCACAACCTGATTCTTTCACTAAACTCATTTTGCAACACTGCAGCACAGGGCATTCACAGATCTGTGAATCCGACAGTCCTCATAACTCACCCGCATGGAAGGAACGAGATTGGAATTAACAAGGAGAGGTTGAGGAAATCACTCATTGGAAATGCGTTGAATCCAAATGTTTTCTCTGTTCTTGTAGTGGGATACGAGGATAAAAGCACTTCATCATTCGTAAATGAACTCAGGGCGAAAACAAAGAAACCAGTGGAAAGCGTTCTTGTTCTTGACAATGGAACACTGGGGGCTACAAAGGAAGGGGCAGAAATAGCTTCAAGATTGTCCCAGATCAATTCCGAGTATTCCAGAGAAAAGTTCAGCATCTCGGATTTCACCATAGGCCTGAAATGCGGTGGAAGCGATGCAACCTCAGGAATAGTTTCCAATCCAGCCGTGGGAAAGGCAGTGGATCGTATCATCAACATGAAAGGCACTGCCATATTCTCTGAAACAACCGAGATAATTGGGGCAGAGCATATACTGGCAAAAAGGGCAGCAAACAACAAGGTTGCTCTTGACATACTGGAAGCGGCAAGAACGAATGAGGAGATGGCAATGTCTCTTGGTGTGGACCTGATTGGCACAAACCCTGTTCCGGATAATATCAGGGGAGGAATAAGCACCATTGAGGAAAAATCCATTGCTGCCATCATGAAATCCGGTTCAGGAAAAATTAATGGCGTGCTGGATTATGCATCCACTCCTCCTGACAGGGGCCTTTATTTCATGGATTCACCATCTGCGGCAACTGAAGTGCTGACTGCCATAACTGCCGGAGGGGCATCCATCATTCTTTTTACCACGGGTTCGGGTAATCCCGTGGGCTCTCCTGTTTCACCTGTCATAAAGATAACCGGAAACCCCTATGCTGCAAAGAAAATGAAGGAACACATAGATGTGGATATCAGTGAAGTCATAACGGAAGGAAAGAGCCTCCAGGTTGGATCTGATAAGGTATACCGTATCCTGGAAAAAACCATTTCAGGAAGACTCACAAAATCTGAAATACTTCATCACGATGAATTCGCACCGATACCGGTGGGACTATGACAGAAAACAATGCAATGGCCATACATCAATACGGGCAGGAACTTTCAATGGAAACCACCAGAATGGCCCCATTGAAAAGAGGATATGCAAGGGTCAGGATCAGGGCAAACGGCGTTTGCGCAACGGACGTGAAACTTGTGGATGGTGTTGGCTTCAAGCCTGCCCTTCCGTTCGTTCCCGGACATGAACCCTCAGGCATAGTGGAGGAGATGGAAACTGATGATCCGAGATACAAAGATTACATCGGCAAATCATTTGTCATTTCGCCTCACATAACATGTGGCGAATGCGAGAACTGCCTTTCAGGAAGGGAAAACATATGCCTCAACATGGTTGGAAGTCTCGGAATATCCATTAATGGCGCTTTTGCGCAGTACGTGGACATACCCCTGAAGAATCTTGTGGAGATGCCAGAGGGAATGGATCACTCTGTCGCAGCTCTTGCTGGAGGTGTGGTTGCAGTTCCGCTGGTTGCAATCAGGGCCCTTGGTAATCTCATGGAGAAGAATGTAGTGGTACTGGGATCAGGCGGACTTGCACTGGCAGCGATTCAGATTCTCAATAACCTGAGCGCTAAAGTAATAGTTGTGGGAAGAAAGGAAGAAAAACTCAGGGTTGCAAAGGAACTTGGGGCATCTGTTTCCATAAACAGCACCTCAGGCGATTATGTGAAGGAAATTATGGAATACACTGGTGGCCGCGGTGCTGACAACGTTATAGATCTTGCAGGAGATCCAAAGGAAGTGCCAAAACTGCTCTCTGCGCTTAAGAGAGGCGGAACGCTTTCAATTGTGGGATATTCTTCATCTCAGATTTCATTGGATTACCGCAGGATCGCCCTTGATGCCATACAGATCAGAGGTTCAAGATCCTATACCAGGAATGATCTCAGGCTTGCTGTCAACCTGATGAAATCCGGGAAAGTCATGCCCATTATTTCACACAAAGTGCCACTGGAGTCTGCAAACAATGCAATTTCACTTGTCAGGAACGGTTCATCAATCGGCAGAGTCGTTTTGGAAATATGACTTAATAAATAATTTGATAATCAATTTCACAATCAAAAGTTTAATTTATTAATATATTTTATCATGACAGTATACATGTTCGAGTCATCAAATCTTTCTAAAATTGCATACGAAAACATACTGAAACTCATTACAAGCGGTGAAATAAAACTCGGCTCACAGGTTTCCCAGAATGAACTTTCAAGAAAGTTCCCAATGAGCAGAACTCCGGTAAGGGAGGCCCTCTTCGCACTTGAAAATCAGGGATTGCTTGAGAAGAATGGAACGAAATATTATGTTTCCTATATATCAAAGGAAGATGTCATCAAACTGTATGAAGTCAGGAAAATCCTTGAAGGAGGATCTGCAAAGATCTGTGCAATGAATCTCAATGATGCAGGAAGAAAAAGACTGGAGAATATCATGAGAAAATTGAAGATTCTCTCAGAATCTGAAGTTGCGACACCGGACGAGATTGCTGCTGAAAATGGTAACCTTCACCAGACCATAGCGGAGATGTCAGGAAATGCATATATTTACAAATTCATAATGGAAACCCTCCTGAAACTAAGGCTTGTGAGGATGAGCCTTCTCATATCCCAGGAGAGAAGGGTCGAAGAGTACAGGGATCACAAGATTATCGTGGATCATATACTGAAAGGAGAGGGGGAAAAAGCCTGTGCAGCAATGCAAACGCATGAGGATGCTGTGCTTGAATTTGCACGGAAAACAGTATTTAAAAAATTTTATGTGGACTGAAAAATTATTTCATTATTTTTCAGGCATTACAGGCGGATTCATGAAACCGTTCCAGAATATTTCCCATCCCTTCATCACAAAGGTGGTCAGTCCACTGGCGAAGTAAGGATCCGAGGATGCAAGTTTTTTTGCCTCTTCAAGATCCTTTGTGTTCCAGACCAGGAATGATCCTGTGTTGTCCACCATTCTTCCTGCAAGTTTCAACTTGCCCTGTTCAAGCATTTTCTTAAGGAATTCCCTGTGAACTTTTTTCAGTTCATCTGAGGGCATCCTGACAAACGAAGTTATTTCTACAACAAACATTCATATCGTCTCCTTCAGTCTTTCTCCATTAGGGCTTTCAGCTCATTGTCGTTCAGGGGCCCCTTCCTGGCAAGAGCCATCTTTTTAAGTTTTCTCAGCACAGCAAGGGCCTCCTCATCAGTGAGACTCAGTCCGAACTTCTCAGCCTTGTAATGGATCGTGTCAATTCCGCTCTTCTTGCCGTTGATGATCTCAACCTTCCCATGCCCCACAAGTTCCGGTGAGAACGGAAACATTTCCATGGGCATGTTCATCTTTTCCAGCCTCCTCCACCAGCTTGCAAGAATTCCGGATTCGACATTGAATATGTGATCACCCACAATTGGCTTCTGTGGAGGGAAGTTCACTCCTGATCTCTCCCTTGCAAGAACCGCAAGTTCCCTGAGCATTTTGGTCTTCACACCTGAATTTATCCCATAGAGATATTTCAGAGCCATTACACTCTCTTCCATGGATGCATTTCCGCTCCTTTCCCCGATTCCGGTGAGGCTCACATGAATTGTGGAGGCCCCACCAAGAACGGCAGATATTGTGTTTGCAACAGCAAGTCCGAAATCGTTGTGTGCATGAATCTCTATGGGCTTGTTCACCTTTGATTTTATCTTCTTGATGAAAAATGTTGTTGCCTGCGGATTCAGGACGCCAAAAGTATCCGCAAGCGCGAATGAATCCATGTGGCCTTCGTCAACAACCTTTCCTGCAATTTTCCAGAATGTTTCAAAGGGGGCCCTTGTGGCATCAATGGTGAAGAATGTGACCTTCAGTCCATGCTCATGGGCATAAGAGGTGGCCTCCACAGACAGTCTCACTGCTTTTTCAACATCCCAGCCATAAGCATTCTTTATGAGATGATCACTGGATGGAATCTCCATTACAATTCCTTCCACATCTGCACTGAGGGCACTGTCCACATCCCCCTTCATGCATCTTGCAAAGGAATATACCCTGCTTCCGAGACCGAGATGGGCTATCTCCTTAACCACGGATGCATCCTCAGGGGATACTGAAGGCATTCCGGCTTCTATCCTGTCCACACCTGCTTCGGAAAGTTTTGTCGCAATGGCGATCTTGTCATCCCTCCTGAAGGTGATCCGGGCCTGCTGCTCCCCGTCCCGAAGCGTCACGTCATGTATTTCCACCTTGTCCGGTATTTTCACATTTCCAAGAATCTCAGGATCAAAATCGTAAAAACTCACAAAATAATCTTTTCCCTTGTGTTTTTCACCTTTTTCCATATATAACCATTGTTTCTCTTTATTAATATTTTTCTATTACTGTATACACATTATAATCAATTTCTCGCATTTTCCATATACATGTATTTTGCCCCCAAGCTCATGTTGAGATCAATCAGGTTCAGGATTTGAACTCTGATCCTGTGTTTTATGATCCCATGGAATGCCTTAAGCATGATAGAAATACTGGATGCAACTGCGAGATATGACGGCAAAATTCAGAATATGCCTGTCAAAAACATAAATCTCCACCTTGACGGGGAAAAGATCGTGATCATTGGGCCAAACGGTTCAGGCAAAACGACCATTCTGAAGATGATCCTGGGACTCGCTGGCGTGACTTCAGGAAGCGTGAAAGTTTTTGGAAAGGATGTGGCCGAAATCACGAAAGAAACAAGAATTTCGACCAATCTTATGGAGGTTTACAAACTGATGGGAACGGATGTGCTTGATACCATAAGGATCTATGCAGAACTCAAGGGAAAACATCCGGATGAGGCTCTTGAACTGGTAAGGGAATTCGGTCTTGAGGATACACTCAAAAAAAGGCTGCATCAACTCAGTTCAGGGCAGCAGAAAATCATAGGAAACATACTCGCCCTGAGTTTTTCTCCCTCGACTGTGCTTCTGGACGAACCATTCGACAATGTGGATCAGGGAAGGAGGATAAAGCTGGTCAATATTATAGAAAGAACAGATGCAGAAATAATCCTGAACACCCATGAACTTGACATACTGAAACGATTGAAAACATGGGGTCTGTATTTCATCATTGAGGGCAGACTTTTTGGCAGGTTCAATGCATCAAAAGCAGACAGGCTTTACCTGAACAGTGGCGAGATTGCAGGATGTCTCACAGTAGTAGAAACGAGTTTCGGAAAGTATTCCATAACGGAGGATTCAGGGCAGGTTCCATTATCGTCTGCAAGAGATCTTCTGTCTGTTTTTGACGAGGTGCAGTGATATGATTGCAAGATATTTCTTCAGTTCTCTGCTCAGGGATAAATCTCTGTGGGGCTGGGGGATCGGATTCATGTTCTTCTGGCTGTACATGGGAGCATTTGTTTTCAATTCATATTCAGGAACGGAGGAAGAGTGGCTTTTCACCGCTTCAGGATGGTTTTCCATCATAGGCCTCATTGCAGCAAGCATTGTTGCCACTACCATTTCATATTCCATTTATTACAGCACATCTTCACTGGTCTACGTATTCAAGTACACAAATTTCAGTCCCCGTTCATACGTTTTGAATCTGGTAGGTGGTTCATCTCTTGTTAGCGCAGTTATAGGAACAATAATCATTCTATTCACAGCAGTATTGTTTAGCATAAGATCTGGATTTGCAGTTGTTCCAATGATGCCTGTCCAGGCAGTGTTTCTTTTTATACTGACAGGTATATTCATGTTCCTTTTTTCCCTTATAATGGTCATCCTGGTGAATAACTACCTGGGCATGAAGAACCGCTCATTTGTGAACTTGCTCCCGCAGCTTCTTTCATACATATTTGGTTTTTCTGAATTTGGAACGCCGCTTCCCATGAGTGTGATTTACGCAAGCCCCTTCAGTGATATCCCCAGACTTCTGTTCATGGTGTTTTCAGGAAAGGAGTCTCCCCAGAATATGTCAAGCTTTACGGGCCCTGTGGTCAATTCTTATATACTCCTTGCAAGTCTGTTATCGTGGATTGGCGTGATGTTCATAATCTCAATGCTGATGATCGGGAAAATAAGATCACGGTCTATTGAAGAAGGAAGGCATTTATGAACGGGAAAGCTGAGGATATATCAGAACATCTCAAAAAGATAGGAAAAACTGCTGTCAGGTTTGATTTCTACCTGATGAAAAGAGCATTCGGGATGTATTACGCAACTTGGGCAGCGGCCATTTTCACACTGATGGTTCTGTCATACATATCTAATATTCCGGGACAATCAAATACTACTCTGACATTTTATGTGCTGCTGAATATAGGCGTGATCATTGTCGCCGTGGATTACACGCAGATTGTGTTCAGAAAGGCTTTCATGCTGTTCAGGCTGGAGTCAGATCTTCAGATGCAGTTTTCTCTCAAATCCTTTGGAAAGAACGCGGGCATCGGTCTCATGATATTGATTTTTGCCATGTTTGTGATCATAGGGATCAATTTGGTTTCGCCGGATGAAAGCACTGTTCTTTCCATGATAATTCTGTGGATAGTGGATTTTTACATATATATGACTGTCAGGATGTCCTTTGGAAAGATCCCGCCCGAAGGCATACTTGCAGTGGCAACATTCGCTTTCAGCAACACAGCATCAAGCATACTATTCCTTCAGACTGGAAACAACAACTCTACATTTCAGATATGGATGGTTACGGTTATAGGGTGGATCATTTCTTCGCTGTACTCTTTCTATAACGCCAGGAAGATGTATTCGTTGGAAGACGATAACTCAAGGGGAGGAATCAATTGAGTTCTGGAGAGGAAAGCCCGGGAGATTCCCAGCACTTAAACGAACTCATCGAAACTCTGAGTATACAGTTGAGTGAACCTGTTATGAAATCAACAGCAAGGCTGATGATCATAATATCCCTTGCATTGAACAGGAAATTGACTTTTACCGATCTTCTCACAATAACATCACTCGGGAAAGGGAGTCTCAGCAACCATCTTGATAAACTCAGGGAAGGGGGCCTAATAAAAATTAAAACTGTTTTCAGCCCCATCGGGCCAAGGGTGATGGTAGAGATCACGGAAGAGGGCATGAGTGCATATGAGAACTATTCGAAAATACTGAAAAAACTTCTCTGATGTAAAATTGTATCAGGAAAAACTGCAGTTATATTCATTTTTTCAATTCTGTATGATAAGAGGTCTTTACCATGAATTATGATCTTCATTTTCCAATAATAATTATTGAAAAAGCGGATTTCCCCAGAACATAAACTAACACAATTGACGAATGCCATTAAGACAATTTTTATATAAAATAAATAAGTAACCAGCAGATCGATATGAGTGGGATAGTAAGTTACGGAAGCTATATACCACGTTACAGGATCAAACCGGAAGAAATCGCTAGAGTCTGGGGAGTGGATCCTGAAACAATAAAGAATGGTATATTCATACTTAGTAAATCTGTGCCCTCGCCTGATGAGGATGTGGCAACAATATCTGTTGAATCCGCAAGAAATGCTCTCAGGAGAGGAGGACTGAAGGGGAAAGCCATAGAAGCAATATATGTTGGTTCTGAGAGCCATCCATATGCTGTCAAGCCTACTGCAACCATTGTTTCTGCAGCCATAGGAACCGATTTCAGCATGTTTGCAGCGGACTATGAGTTTGCATGCAAGGCAGGAACTGCAGGAATGCAGAATGTGCTGGGAATGGTCAACAGCGGGATTATTAAAACCGGAATGGCCATAGGATCAGACACCTCGCAGGGTGCTCCCGGAGATGTGCTTGAATATTCGGCATCTGCCGGAGGCACGGCAATGATCATCGGAAAGGAGAACGTTGCTGCCGAGATAAAATCGACACTCTCCGTGACATCGGACACTCCGGACTTCTGGAGAAGGGAGGGACAGCCATACCCAACCCATGGAGAGAGATTCACGGGAGAGCCTGCATATTTCAGGCACATAACCACTGCATCAAAGATGATGATGGACAGGATGGGAACAAAACCAGAAGATTATGACTATGTCGTGTTCCACCAGCCAAACGGAAAATTTCCCACAAGGGCTGCCAAAATGCTCGGATTCACGGAAAAGCAGTACAATGAGGGGCTTCTCACCCCGTACATCGGAAACACATATTCGGGTTCGATGATGATGGGACTCTCATCCACACTTGATGTGGCAAAGGGGGGAGACAGGATACTTGCAGTTTCCTTTGGTTCCGGTGCAGGATCTGATGCGTTCCACATAGAGGTCACGGATGAAATAGAGAAACTGCAGGGCAGGAAAGTGACAACGGTAAAGGATATGCTTAAGGATGTGAAATTCCTGGATTATGCCATATATGCAAAGTTCAAGAGAAAAATAGTGTTTGGTGAGGAAATTGAGTAACGTATACGTAATTGGTGGAGGAGAATCAAAGTATGGGGAACTGTGGGACAGATCCCTCAGGGAAATAGCTGTGGAAGCAGGGCTGAAAGCTGTGGAAAATGCCGGAATAAGGACGAAAGATCTTAATGCCATATACATGGGAAACAGCCTTGGGGGCCTCATAAGCAAGCAGGAACATCTCAGCGCACTGATGTCGGATTATGCAGGAATTGCTTCAGAATACATCCCGTCCATGAGAATTGAGGCATCCACCGCATCCGGTGGTGCTGCCTTCAGGCAGGCATATCTGTCCATCAAGTCTGGAGAACATGACGTTGTCATGGTTGGTGGTGCAGAGAAGATGACGGAACTGTACGGAACCGAGATCATAGACATAACATCCTCCCTTGTGGACAGGGAATGGGAAGCCTTCAACGGCGCAACACCCGCAGCACTTGCGGCTCTTTCTGCAAGGAAGTACATGAGAGATTTCAATGTGAAGAAGGAGGCCCTTGCAGCAATTTCAGTGAATGATCACGCAAATGCGTCACTGAACGATAATGCACAGTACAGAAACAAGATAACAATTGAACAGGCCCTGAATGCCACACCCATTGCAGAACCGCTGAACCTCATGGATTGCGCACCCATGACAGATGGTGCGTCAAGCGTCATACTTGCTTCAGAGAAATATGTGAAGGAACATGGATCGAAGGGTGTCAGAATAATGGGCTCAGCCGTATCCCAGGGGCCCTTTGCACTCCACAGCAGGAAATCATTCTACACCGTGGAACCTACTATAATATCCACAAAAAAGGCATTGGAACAGGCAAAGATCAAGCTTGGAGACATATCATTCGTGGAAATGCATGACTCATACAGTATTTACGGGCTTATGGCCCTTGAAGATCTTGGTTTTGCACAGAAAGGGCATGCAAGCGAACTGGTGGAGAACGGAATCGGGCTCAACAGCAATCTTCCGGTCAATCCTTCAGGAGGACTCAAGGCCAAGGGATTTCCGTACGGAGCTGCAGGAGTGAGCCAGATCTATGAGGCATATCTCCAGTTGAGCGGAAAGGCAGGCAAGAGGCAGATCAAGAATGCATCATATGGCCTTCTGCACAACATGGCTGGATCAGGTGCTGCATCTGTTGTTCATATACTGGGGGTGGAGTGAATGGGTGAACTGTCAAGAATGTGGAGAGAGATGCCAAGCAGGTACAGGATGCAGGGCGACAAATGCGGAAACTGCAGCCAGATATATTTCCCGCCAAGAGAAGTCTGTCCTGTCTGCCACAGGGACTCCATAGGAAAAATGCAGGAAGTTGACATAGACGGCGCAGGTGAAATACTCAGTTTCACAGTGGTGCATGAGGCTCCCCCAGCCTTCCTGAGGCAGAAACCATACATAATAGCCCTTGTGAAGCTGAAAGAGGGCCCCGTCATAACAGGACAGATAGTGGATACGCTTCCTGAGGAAATAGACATAGGAACAAAGGTGAGAAGCGTATTCAGGAAGATATCAGAGGACGGAAAGAGCGGAGTAATCCACTACGGATACAAGTTCATTCCGGAATAATTTTTTCTTCTGGAATCACTGATTGTCCACATTCACAATCTCATCAAAAATATATTTCCCTTTTCCCTTTTTTTTGAACATCATCAGGAATTCCTGTGCAGTAAGTATGGGCATCGGATACCTGTCAAAATCATCTGTTGCAACTCTCGGGCATCCCGTGAAGATGATGCACTGGGCCATCATGTTCTGGAAGTCCACGGGATTTGATTCGTTTGCATAGGCAAGAACTGCAGTTTTTCCCATGGATTCTATCTCTTCCCTGATCTTCGTGGCAAGCTTCATCCTGTACTGCCCGACCTTGGTATCCACCACAATAACGAATCTGTCTGCGTCAAGGGCCCCTGCCATGTTTGCGTATCTTCTCCTGATTCTTCTGTCCGCCTCTTCCTTCATGGAATGAAGCATGAAGGGCTCACTCATCTCCACCACAAACACTTCCCTTTCCGTGGAAAGCTGGGCCCCCATGGAGTGGAATGTGCCCGTGCTCAGGATTATGTGGCAGTCTGCCCAGGTATCAAGATCATGAATCGGGCTGTAGTTGCATCCCAATACCTGTCCGGGATATTTCAGCCTTCCGTCATTGTTTCCCATCCTTGCTTCATATCCTTTATCCTTCAGGAATTCTATGAATTTCATTGCACTTTCCCTGTACTGTATGGAATAGAGAACACCGATTTTCCTGTATCCCTTCTCCTCAAGAGATGTGAGGTCCAGCCCGGAGAATGTTTCTGCTGAGGGATAAATATATTCTTCAAATATCACAGGAACTCCATAATTCACGTTGGGAATCTCCGTATGTCCCATCTGGACCACTGCATCCACATTCCCGTATTCATCCCTTGTTCCCGTGTCACATGCACCGTAGAAACCTGATGAACTCACAATGACGGAAAAATTCTGAGATAATCTGGTGAAATATGAAAACACATGAGGTTTAAGTCCGTCCGGCAGCTGAAGAAGTATCCTTCTGGCATTTATCTCCTTAAGTTTTTTTATCACAGGATCCGGATCAAGATACACCATTGAGGAAGGATAATTCTTTTCACATATTGATTTTTGTGAATTTTGGTCAGACTATGGAAGATCGACTTCGATGAATCCCTTATCTTCCCTGACCGGGTATGTTGAAAGCCCCAGCTTATCCATTGGTGCATTGGGGGCCACATATGGCGGTTTGACCATCTTTCCCGATTCAATCTCAAATTCTGCATCATGGCAGATGCACTTCACATTCATGCCCTCATGCTCAAGATGTCCAAGAATGCATTTTGCATGGGAACATACACCGTTCATTGCATGGAGTTTCCCGTTAACTGTGGACAGGAACACCACATTATCTCCAACTTTCACGCTTGTCCCTCCCACTTTTTCAAGTGCCTTCAGTGAAATTGTCTTATGCCAGACCATGCTTCATGTATAATTTACTGTCAAAAAAAACTTACTCAAATTAACATAGAAATTATTGCAAATTTATGAATTCTGCCATTTTTACATAAAAGGTAAAAACATAATCCAAAAAAATTAAATATGCCAAAACGTATTCATATTCTATGAAATATATAGAAGTTTCGGGTAAAATTGATGCTGAAACGCTTCAGAAAATATTTTCAAACGCAATTGGCGATGTTTCATTCGTAAAGGGTTTCAGATCAGACAGCTCAGAGTCCCTCATGATGTGCGGAACCAAGTTCTTTTTCAGGACAAACGATACAATAGGGTTTGTGTTTCACACTTTCTATGATGGAAAAAGCACGAAAATTGATTTTGGAAGGATTGGGGGAGGCTCGGGTTTGCTGAATATCAAATGGGGAGCGGGAAACAAGGTTGAGGATGAGATTGCATATACCATAAAGCACGCTGCTGAATCTGCAGGTATGACTGCAACTGAATCTTGAATTAGAGTCATATTAAGATATATATTTATATAAATTTAAATTAACATGTCATGGTTGAACAGGGCAGGACTTACTGCGATAGATGCGGAAATCCAATAGAATCTGGGCAGGTTACATGCCCCACATGCGGACATGTTAACGGAATTGCAAATGCAGACGGAATGAAAATTGAGAGGCCCCTTGGGGTGCTTGTTTTGGGAGGCCTCCAGATACTCTTTTCACTTGTGATTGTTTTAGTAGCTTTTTCATCGCCTGCTATCTCAACAATCTTTGGAAGCGAACTGGGAATATTTATTGGGTTCATCATGATTCTCCCTCTGTTATTTGGAATCTTTTTCATAATGGGATACAATTTTGCAAGGATCCTAATGATTATTGGTGCCATTATAGATATTCTATCCATAGTGGGAATCATATGGGGAATCATACTTCTATGGTACCTAACGAGACCTAATGTAGCAGCATATTTCCATCAGGGAAGATCACTCTGATTCTTCCCCTCAATAATTTTAATCAGTTGATTTCAAATTCTACAGGTTCTTCTGAACAGACTATTTTCCCGCCTCTTATGACAATGTATGGCTTCAGGGTGTCCCATAAATAGAATATGTCCCTCAGTTCATCTGCCCTGTAAAGAACAATGTCTGCATCCATTTTTTCCTCTATGGCCCCCTTTTTGTCCTGTATGTCAAGTGAATATGCAGCGTTGGCAGTCATGGCATTTAGCGTTTCTTCCACGGTGAGATGACAGAACCGTATTGCCAGATTTCCCACAAACTGCATATTGGTGACGGGATTCAGCGGTGAGTGATCACTTGCCACTGCAACAGGAACCCCATGCTCAATCCACTTCCTGCCGTCCGCATATTTTTCCCCAAGTGAGAATGCAGTTGAAGGAAGGATAGTTGCTACTGCTCCGGATCTCCTGACAGATTCCATTCCCTTCTCCTGCGTCTTGAGAAGGTGATCAACTGATCTTATGGGAAATTTATCACAAAGTCCTGTGGCCCCTATATCATCTATCTCATCTGCGTGAAGCCTGAGCGGAATCTTATCTTTCTGAGCATGGCTGAAATATTCTCCTACCTCATTCACATCAAAGGCCCCTGAATCGCAGAAAGCGTCAGTGAAGTCAAATGTGCCTTTCAATTGTGAAAGCATTTTAACGGATTCTTCAAGATATTCCCTTCTCCCGGATTCCGGAGGCAATGCGTGAAGGGGCAGGAAAGTTTTCAGTATCCTTATATCATATGCTTTTTCAAGCATTTTCATCGTACTGATCATTCTCTTCTCTGATTCAAGTTCCAGTCCATACCCCGATTTCATCTCGACTGCAGTTACTCCGTTTCTCATGAAGGATTCCAGCCTTACGGCGGTTTCTGAGAACAGATCGATTTCAGGAGAGGCCCTTGTATCCCTGACGGTTTTCAGTATTCCGTTGCCGGATTTCAAGAGATCCAGATACGTCATTCCCCCTGCCCTGAGCTCAAATTCTCTTGATCTGTTGCCTCCATAGAGCATATGGGTATGACTGTCGATAAAACCGGGAATTGCAATGAGTCCGGAACCGTCTATCCTCTCTGCACCGGGGACTCCTGTTCCACTCTCATATATGCCCCGTATTTTTCCTTCGGAAATATGAATGGATCTGTTTCCGGAAATGGAAAGGGCCCCCTGCATGCTGCCCGAAAGGGGGCCTTTTTTGCCTGCCGTGTATATTCGCTTCACGTTCTCTATGATCAGTTCCATAGCCTGCCACTTCTCCCTTAATTATTTGGTTTTTATACGGCAAATCCTGTCAGATAAGATGCCATTGTGATGAAATATGCCATCGATATGAATATGATGAATGGTATATTATATGAAACCATTGTTTTTCCCTTCCTTTCAAATTTCCTGAACTTCACGGTGTCAATATCTCCTGAGTAGGGGGCCATCATTCCCATGGATCCTGTGGTTCTTTTCATGATGTACATTGCCCATGAGAAAGCAAATGCGGAGCTCATGCCTGTATTCATGAAGAAAAGCATCGAGACAGGTATCTGCACATAGGGCGAAATAGGAATATACAGGATATTCAGGGAGAACATTATTGCTATGAGCCCTTTGATGTCTCCCTTTCCAAAGAGGATTTCCCTGTATCCCATGAATGCCATCATAATCATGAATATCCATGTGATCATTCCGGAGAAATCCGCAAGAGCTGACATTACTGCAAAACCTGCCACAGATATTATGGATACCCCTGCAAGATATACTGTGCTGTCCGCATCAATAAATACAATGAGGAAAAGAATAATTGCAAACAGTGCAATTATCAGCTGCCCTTCTAATACGGAAACTATGGCTGCCACAGCCATTGCAGGAATAAAAAGTATGAAGGGCACGCTTCTCTTTTTATGATCCCTGAATGAAGCATATATCAGCGTAACAGCAACAACAATAAACTCAGGGGCCACAAGATACGGATTCATTTCAGTTCTTCCTGCTTAATCATGAAGTCGTTCATATCAACTTCTCCCGTCAGACACAGGGTCCCTTCCACAAAAATAAGATGATGTCAGTGTTTTCAAAGTCACACCTCAAAAGTGGAAGAACCCACAAGTTGTTTTGCGCATTCCATGCTTCTGTATCCTATATTCCTGTTTTCAAGATGATCCCTCACATGGCTGTACGCCAGATCAGGAGTATTGTTCTCGTCGGAAAGATGGATCAGCACGATGTCTGTAGATGAATCTGCGCAATTCTCAAGAACCTCTGCGGCCTGGTAATTTGACAGATGTCCACGGGTACTCTCGATTCTTTTCTTCAGAACAGCGGAATAGGGGCCCGTCCTGAGCATTTCCAGATCATGGTTTGCCTCCATTGCAATGAGATCCGAATCCTGCAGTTTCTGGATGTGCTCCATAGGAAAATAGCCAAGATCAGAGAAAAGGGATATTTTCCTGTCGTTGTACCTGATTATATAACCGACAGGATCAAGGGCATCATGGGATATGGGTATGGCTTCAACGACAAAATTTCCAATGATTGTGGTTTCCCTGATCGGATATGTTCCTGGAATTTTAAGCGCATCCCTCACCTTTGGCCTCATATATATGTCGCAGTTCAGCCTGTTTCTTGCAGCGCTGAGGCCCTTTGCATGATCAGAATGCTCATGTGTGAGGAATACAGAAAGGCTGCCGTATTTCAGGCCGATCTCCTCCGCCCTTGCCTGAAACTTCTTCACCGATATGCCAAAATCTATGACTATGGCGTCTTCCCCATCCCATAAAACAGTGGAATTTCCCTTACTGCCACTGGAAACAATATTCATCTTTATGTCATACAATAAATGTGAATTTGTAATTTGTTCTTAAATTTTACAGTGTTTCCTGCAAAACTTGGAAGTTTTTAATATGATATAAAACAGGATTCCATGATGGATTGCCTGGAAAAACAGCGTTTTTCAATATGCGGAAGAAAAATTTATGCGATCATTAAGACTGGCCATTAAATTTCTCAATTCTTGATTCGAGTTTTTTAAGTTCATAAGGGTCAAGAGGTTTTGATCTTTTTTCAAGTTTCCTTCTCAATTTTTCCCTCCTGGCCGCATCCCTGCAAAGATTCAGGACACCTATTTCATATTTTTCCAGTTCTCTCATGATATCTCATAAGAATGTACCCCCATTTTATAAATTTTTCATGAGTGTGAAAATGTGGCAAAACTTTTGTTTTAAGCAGTTTGATTTCTCATCATGAATATTGTCTGCGAATCGATTGTAAATGGTCCTTTATGATGTAGGGAGTTTGTTAAAAACTTCTCAAGAGGAAGAGGGAATGAATCTTCTTATTTTTCATATATCCAAATGTTGGGGGCCACTAACAGCATGGCAGAAATGGTCCTGAGACACCATGTCATATACAGGAAGATCACAAGTGGCAAAACGTCTGAAATGTGTTCAAATGCATACACAACATTGATTTTCATAACATATAAGGTTAAACCTGAAGAAAAAAACTTTATCAAAGACGCTCTGAGATAAATCGTTTACAAATAAAGATCAGATCCGGAATGAGATGCACATTCCACTGACCTGTTACTCTCAATGCAAAAAAACTTATACTATCTTTTATTACCTAAAAGCGCACGGTGCTTATGTCTTATACTAAATTTGAAAAAGCCAGAATAATTGGTGCAAGATCACTACAGATTTCCATGGGTGCTCCGGTAATTATTGATGTACCAAAACACATCATTGACCCGGTTGACATTGCAATGCTTGAATTCGATAAAAGCGTGCTTCCCATAACAATAAGATAAAATTTTATTTTTATTCGAGTTACCTTATTTGTGATCTGGATTCTACATTTCCATCCACAGAAACAGGTTTCCCGTTTGCCATGAGGATCAGCCTTTTCCTGTTCAGCATCCCCGTAGGAACTGTTTTTCCATCTGACACATCTGTTCTGAGATCATACTCCTTAAGGTCGTCAATCGCTATGGTGCCGGAATCATCATACGCCTCGTTGCCAAGTGTTATTTCCGTACCCTCTTTCTCATCAGTGGTCAGTATGTGTGCACCATTTGAATCCTGTGCGGCAAGGAGCATTCCTTGCGATTCGATTCCCCTTATTTTGGAATGCTTCAGGTTCTCAACCACGATTATCTTTCTTCCAAGGATCTTTTCCGGACTGTAGTATTTCTTCAGTCCGGCAACAAGGTCTATGACCTTTGTTCCGAGATCTACCTTGAAATGCAAAAGTGAATCTGCATTCGGATGATCTTCAGCCTCGATGATCTTTCCGACCACAAGATGCATCTGGTTTGATCCTTCAGATTCAATCTCGATTTTGCTGAAAATGATTCCGCTCTCCTTTATGTGGAAGTCACAATCCGATCCAAGATGGGAAAACATTTCATCCTTCACGTTGGGTTCACTGCCATGTACTGTTTTCCATGCCCTGATGGCCCCTGAGGGCACAAAAGGATAAATCATCAGTGTCAGGTATTCGATTGCTTTCAGGGAATGCCAGATCCTTGATGCTGTTGCATCCCTGTCTGTTTTTATGGTGTCCCATGGCTTTGACTGGTTGAAATATGTATTCACAGCTTTGACGGATTCAAGCCAGATGGCAAGAGCTTTCCTGAATTCGATCCTGTCCATCTCTTCCCTGTACTGTGCAAGTGACTGTTTCATCTTTTCCATCACTTCCCTGTCAAGATCATCCATGGGCCCCTGTTTCGGTACTATTCCCTTCCCTGCGGCAAAGGTGACAACCCTGTTTACCAGGTTTCCGTATTTTCCATTCAGTTCAGAATTGACCTTCTCCTTCATTTCCTCAAGGGTGAAGTCTGAGTCCGATGATTCCGGGAGTACGGATGAAACATAGTATCGTATGGAGTCCCTGTCCACATGTTCCAGAATCTCATTGACCGTATATCCTATCCCTCGTGACTTGGAGAATTTCTTTCCCCTGTATGTGAGGTATTCGTTTGCCGTAACCATCTTCGGGAGAGGATATTTTCCAGAAGCCATGTTCATTGCGGGAAGAAGTATGGAGTGGAAGAATATGTTGTCCTTCCCCATGAAATAGTATATGTTTCCGGAAGAATACATCTCTTTCCAGTAGTTTTCATCCCCCCTGATTCTTGAATATTTTATGGAGTTGGAAATGTATCCCAGGAGAGCCTCAAACCAGACATAGATCCTCTTTCCCTCCATTCCTTCCATGGGAACCTTCACTCCCCAGTCCATGTCCCTTGTCATGGACCTGTCCTTCAGCCCGTCCTTTATCATGTTCAGGGAAAATATCCTGACATTGTTTCTCCACTCCTCCTTTCCCTGAAGCCATTCCCTTATCTCACTGTCAAGTTTTGAAGCAGTGAAGAATATATGATCTGTTTCCCTGAAATCAATGGGATTGCCGCAGATCGCACACCTTGGGTTTATGAGTTCCTGTGGCTCATTTATCCTTCCGCATTCATCGCACTGATCCCCTCTTGCACTCTCTGAGGAGCAGTTCGGGCAAGTTCCGTTGACATATCTGTCAGGTAGGAAGCGTTTGTCCACTGCGCAGTAGGATGCAATTATCATCCTCTTCTCAAGGTATCCCTTCTCCATGAGATCCATGAAGAATTTCTCAGAAAATTCCTGGTGAACCTCGTCCGTTGTCCTGCCAAAATAATCAAATTCAATATCCAGTTTCCTGAATGTTTCGAGATGTTCCTGATGGTAAATGGTGGCAATCTCCATGGGCGTCCTGCCCTCTTTCTCTGCCTTTATGGCTATGGGTGTCCCATATTCATCGCTTCCGCAGATGAACATTACCTCATGTCCTGAAATCCTGGAATACCTGTTGAATATATCCCCCGACAGATAAGCCCCTGCTATGTGCCCTATGTGCAGGGAGTTGTTTGCATATGGCAATGCGCAGTTTATCACAATCTTAGTCTTCATTCTCATTCACCGCATAGAAAACTCAATCTCTTCAGGACGGAATCCCTGTCGAGACCGGAAAGGAAGAAGCCTAGCCTGGGGCCCCTCTCCTTCCCTATTATTGCAATGTATATGGATGCAAATCCTGCTGCAGGTTCCATTCCGGATTTTTCAATGGCTTTCCTTGCTGATTCATGAATTGATTCCGGAGTCCAGCTTGCTGAAGCGGATAGCTCGGAATGCAGGGCGCATATGACATTTTTCTGATCTGAATTCAACTCCACAGGATCAATTGTTCCGGATATCCTGAATTTTGATTCCTCCGGAGCATGAAGCCTGATCCATTCCCTTGCCATGCTGATTCTCTCCTGGAGGATATCATCCCTGAATTTCACGTCTCCCCTGTTGATTATGCTTCCTATCCTGCTGTCGTCTGAATATATCTGCACCAGTGTGGTGAGATGCCTGTAGTCCGGTATCTCATCCTGGGATCTTCCTGCATCACAAAGATCAAGAATTGTCTTCTTGTCCGGATCCAGGTTTCCCTCCCTGAGCATCCTGTAAAGCCTTTCATATTCATCCACAAGATTCAAAAATCCTGCTCCCGGATCAAAATCAATGTATCTTGCAGGAGGAACCCTTGCAATTACATATCTTATGATTTCCGGTGGGGCAAACCTGAGCATCTCCTCTGCAGGTATGTTTATGCCCGTGGATGAGTGCATTGCCCCCTTCCCTTTCAGCAATATTCTCTCGAACATCATGGGTTCCGGTGCTTTGTATCCGAAAACCTGCTCGCTTATGGCCTTTCCCGTATCATAGGATCCGCCCTGTGTGCCATGATCCTTGCCGAAAGGTTCCACCGTAACTCCGAGTATCTTCCATTTTGCGGGCCACTCCACCCTCCATGGAAGTTTTCCCTCGTCTTTGTATATATCACTCTCGCCCTTATGTCCGCATGAACATTCATAGGAGACTCTTCCATCCCTGTATCCAAGTACCTTTGCGCTGTTTATCCTGCCGCACTGCGCACATCTCGGATTGTACGGAAACCAGTCATCTTCAATTTCCCTTCCTGAAAATTTCTCTAGGATATTCCTGATGGCATCCCTTTTCCTTATGGATTCGTCAATGATGTCCCCCAGCTTGCCATCCCGGTACAGTTCACCTGTCCTTATGACTTCAGGCCTGATATTCAGCCTGTCCATGGTCTTTATGAAGGGCTGGATGAAATATTCGGAATACTTCAATGGCCCTTCAGGTGCAGGTATGTCCCTCAGTGGTTTTCCCACATGCTCTGCAAAGGATTCTGGAAGAAATGGGTAAACCTTCCTCAGTGGATCAATATCATCACAGAGATAGATGAAATGAGAATCCATGTTCTCCATCTGGATGGATTTGTGTATGATGTCCCCGGTCATCACCTCCCTCACATTGCCAAAATGAATGAATCCGGAGGGGGAGATTCCCGTAGAAACCTTCTGCTTTCCGCTCATCTGAGAAGCGAACGATCTTCCCCAGTACATGTTTATTCTTTCCCAATAAGTGAAGCCCTGAAAAGCGATCTTATTTTCACTCCGTCAATCTCGTCATCCTTCATCTTGGATACCAGAACAACCGCAAGCTTCACGTCTCCCCCCTCAGCCCTTATATCTTTTATCGTTCTCCTGAGGGTCTCCCCTGTGCTTGTAACATCGTCTATGACAACTATCTTCTTGTCCTTCACAGCTGCAAAATTGCTGCTGAAGTATCCGTCTTTCCTTGCAGGATGGGGCCTGTAGACTATG